>CAYSUV010000061.1:0-6828 GCA_964434275.1 Hadarchaeota archaeon (SeqCode)
CAACCTGATAACAAGAGCAGCTGATGTGTCTATGAAAGAGGGTAGAAAACTCGTAATAGTACCAAGAGAAACGCCTGTTCATGATATACATCTCGAAAATATGACAAAACTGAGTAAAGCAGGTGTGAAAATATTGCCAGCCTGCCCAGGTTTTTACCATCAGCCGAAGACTATAGAAGAAATAGTAAACTTTGTGGTTGGAAAAACGCTTGACCAGTTCGACATTAAACACGAGCTTTACAGCTCTTGGGACGGATTATGATGAGTTTTAGAACTTTTCTCCAATCTCTCAAAGAGCAAAACGAAATCAGACATATTGAGAAAAAAGTTTCTACAAAATACGAAATAGCGAAGCTACTCAAAAAATCGAGTGAAGCTTTGATATTTGAAAATGTAGAAAATCATGATATGAAAGTAGTAGGGAATGTTTTCAGCTCACGCAAAAGGATTAGCAGTGGTTTGAAAACCAGCCCGGATAATCTTATAAAAAAAATGAGGGAATCTCTATCTCCAAACAAAAAACCGAAAATCAATCCCGACGGTCATGTAAAAGAGGTAACGAACAACCAGATTAACCTGAAAAAATTACCCATTCTAAAACATTTTGAAAAAGATGGCGGTCGCTACATAACCTCCAGCATTTTAGTGGCGAAAGACTCTGAAGGAAACCGTAATCTATCTTTCCACAGATTACAACTCATATCTAAAGATAAACTAGCTGTAAGATTAGTTCCAAGAGACTTACACAAAATTTTCAAAGAAACCGAGAAAAAAGGAAAATCACTCGAAGTTGCAGCCTTTTTAGGGGCAAGTCCGGCCGTAGCATTGGCTGCTGCTACTTCACCCCCTTATGAAACGGACGAATACGAAATAGCAAGTTCTCTAGGCAACGGGTTAAACCTCATCGAGTGTTCATCTGTTGATCTCGAAGTTCCTGCAAATATTGAGATTGTTTTGGAAGGCAAACTATTAGCAGAGGAAAGAGCTGAGGAAGGCCCATTCGCCGATATTACTGGTACTTACGACGCCGTCCGTGACCAGCCTGTTTTTAAGGTGGATAATATTATGCGGCGTGAGGATGCTCTTTATCAAGCTTTGCTTCCTAGCAGTTCAGAGCATAGACATTTAATGGGGATTCCTAGGGAACCTCTGATTCTTGAGAAAGTTGATCAGATAACTAAGGCTGAAAATGTTTATTTGTCGCCGGGAGGTTGCGGTTGGCTTCATTGTATAGTTAGTATACAAAAACAAGGAGCGGAAGACGGAAAAAGAGCGATTGAAGCGGTCTTTAAAGCCCATCCCAGCGTGAAACATGTAGTGATTGTGGATGACGATGTAAATATCTTTGACAGTGAATCAGTAGAATGGGCTATCGCGACTCGTAGCAGAGGCGATGAAGATACGATTATAAAATCAAACGTTGAGGGGTCTAGCTTAGACCCAACAGCCAATCCCGAGACAAGATTAGGAAGTAAGATGGGTATTGATGCGACCAAATCTCTGGATGACCCCACCAAGTATGAAAAAGCAAATATTCCCAACAAAAACGGTGGAGAAACAAATTGAAACTTACAGCAAAACAACAAAAAATGTTAGATGGGGAAGAAGGAGAAGCGGTTCAAAAATCGATGGAAATATTAATAGCACTTGGAAATATTTACGACGCTGATTCTCTAATCCCAATTAAAAACGCACATATCTCCGGAATTTCGATGAAAACCAGCGGAGAGGCTGGGCTGAACTTCATCAAAGATATGGCGAAAAAAGGAGCAAAAGTTTCCGTCCCCACAACAATCAATCCGGCCGGTATGGATCTGCAAAAATGGGAGGAGATGGGAGTTCCAAAAGGATTTGCAGAAAAACAAAAAGATATCATCGAAGCTTATCGACAAATCGGTGCGAAAGCAACCTGTACCTGCAGTCCTTATCTCTTAGATAACAAACCATCATTTGGAGACCATATAGCCTGGTCCGAATCATCAGCTATAGTTTATGCAAATTCAGTGCTTGGAGCAAAAACGAACCGAGAAGGCGGTCCTAGCGCTTTAGCTTCAGCGATAACGGGTCTAACTCCCAAACACGGATATCATTTGGACGAGAATAGACTAGGTACCTTAGAGGTTAGTATTGATTACTCTTTTTTTGAAAATGAGAGAACTTTTCCTTACAGCATACTCGGTTATTGGATAGGTCAAAATTATCCGGAAGAAGTTCCGGTAATAAAATCTGTTGAACCTTCTCCGGAACAACACAAAGCTTTAGGAGCTGGAATGGGCGCATCAGGGGCTATAACTCTTTACCATATTCCGGAAGACACTCCTGAAGCGGAGAAAAATCCGAAGATTTGTGATGTCAAAGAAAAAGTTGATTTTGGGGAAAAAGAGTTTGAAAAAACTGTGGATAAACTCAACCAAACCTCTGATCCTGAGCTAATCTGTTTAGGATGTCCTCATTCCTCTCTAAAGGAATTAAATTCAATATTGTCTGCCGAACCAGCTGGAGAAAAAGAAACGTGGATATGCCTTTCCAGAAAAGTTAAGGAAAAAGCAGACTCAGAAGGTTTGTCTTCTCAGCTTGCTGAAAAAAATGTAAAACTTGTATGTGATACTTGCATGGTCGTAGCACCTCTTTCAGAAATGGGTTTTGAAAGTATTGGAGTAAATTCTGCAAAAGCAGCTCATTATGCCCCTTCCTTAACAAATGTGGACGTTCAACTTGCACCTCTAGATGAGTTGATAAAATGAAGTTAGAAGGAAAATCCGTATTACAAGGTAAAGTGAAAGGAGAAGCCTTGGTGACTGATGAACCAATCTCATTTTTAGGTGGGATAGATCCTAAATCCGGAAAGGTCATAGAAGCAGAACATGAAATAAAAAATAAGAGCATAAAAGGAAAAATCCTCGTATTTCCCTATGGAAAAGGTAGCACAGTCGGTTCTTATGTGCTTCACCAACTAAGTTTGAACTCTAAAGCTCCCACCGGTATAATAACCCAAAATGCAGATCCTATCGTAGCAGTCGGTGCCATAATAGCAGAAATACCTATGGTCCATAAACTCAACAAAAACCCAATCAAAAACATAGAAAGTGGAGATATAGTAAATATTGATGGAAACAGTGTAGAGGTAAGTAAAAAATGAAACAACCCGTTGCAAAACATGAATGCCTAGCTTGTGGATATTCCGATTATAGAATGTCTTCCAGACCAGTAGATGACCTCGTTCCCGAAGCCTGCCCTCGATGCAATGGGGACATGGTCGTACAATCGAAAAACGAAATTCCGGAAAAGTTAAAAAAAGTAGCGAACTTAATCGACGAGCGGTTCCATATCTGGGATTTTCAAATGTCAACAGAAAATATGAAATTCATTATAGAAAACGGAGAACAAAAAGATTCCTTTTCGGAACTGTTAGAAAAACTCAAAGAAATAGGATATATCGCAAGAATGGAAGAAAAGGATAACGAGATAAATATTTTAATCCAAGAATATCCTGAAATCGAAAAAAGCAACGTATGGATAAACATAGCACTTCTAATAGCCACCATCGGCACAACCTTCGGAGTCGCAGGATACTGGTACCTATACAACGGAAGCATCATAAAAGCCGCACTCTTCTCCTCATCACTCCTAACAATATTAGGAGCTCATGAACTAGGCCACAAAATACAAACTTGGCGGAACAATGTTGAGGCTTCATGGCCATACTTTCTACCTATCCCTCACCCTCTAATCGGAACATTCGGTGCCATAATTAAAAATAAAAGCCCGATACCCAGCAAAGAAGGTCTCGCAGAAATAGGGGCAAGCGGTCCCTTATTAGGTTTTGTTTTCGCTATCCCAATCAGTATTATAGGTTTGAATTTTTCCCAACCTTTCGGTGGAAATATGTTCCAACAGCTTCCAACACCATTGATTTACACACTCATCGGAAGAATTACTTTTGGAGAATTTCCCCTGAGCCTAGATCCACACCCATTAGCTTGGGCCGGTTTCATTGGGATTTTCGTAACATGGTTAAACCTATTACCTACAGGACAATTAGACGGTGGGCACATCGCCAGAAGCTTATTGAGTAAAGAACATCATTATTTTCTGACACGGGGGATTGGTTTATCATTGCTCGGCCTCAGCTTTTTCTGGCCTGGTTTTCTAATCCTCGCTCTTTTGATCTTGTTCGTAATCGGCAGCCCTCATCCTGGAGCTTTAGATGATGTTTCTAGTTTGGAAAGCAAAGGGAAGATCATTGCCTTAGCAGGTTGGATAGTGTTTGCACTATCTTTACCAATTCCACTCTGGGTGTTATGAGATGAGTAACGGATCTGAAGGTAAATTTATCGTTCTAGAAGGGCCAGACGGTTGTGGAAAAAGCACTCAAGTAAGTATGCTAGCCGATTGGTTAAAATCGAAAGGTTTCGAAGTAGAAACGACAAAAGAACCCACAGATAATCCTATTGGAAAAGTTTTGAGAAAAAACTTAGAAAACAAATTAAACCTATGTTTAGAAGCGGAAGCCCTGCTTTTCGCCGGCGATAGAGCACAACATGTCTCCGATGAAATTCAACCTCATCTAAAAAACGGTAAAATCGTAATCACAGGTCGATATGTTTACTCTTCACTCGTTTATCAGCCCGTTAGAGGACTCTCTAAAGACTGGGTTGAACAGATAAACAAACCAGCGATAAAACCCGACCTAACCGTTTTTATAGATGTGCCTCCCGAAACAGGTCAGGATAGGGTGAACTCTTCCGGAAAACCTGACAAATTCGAGAAAAACCTGAATCTTCAGAAAAAAGTAAGAAATACATACAAAGCCTTAGCTGAAGAAAAAAATATCCCTATCGTAGATGGGACACTTTCCAAAGAAGAAGTTCAGAAAAAGGTCAGAGAATTAGTTCAAAACACTTTACATGCTGACTTGGGCTGAGAAAGGCAACTGTTTGAAAACTTTCCTCGAAGCCTTACCGACCTCTTTTCTATATTCCGGAGTCGTGTAAACTCTTATGAGATCTACATACCCCTTTAACACGTTTACAAGTTGTGAATGCTCAGAAAGAGAAATCAATTCTTTCTCACCTTCAACAGACACATCAAAAACAGGAACCTCTTTAGGATCAATATCCCGAGGATAATACGGCATAGAAGCTAAAGTCGGAACATCAACAGTTACAAACTCCGACTCAACACCAGCTTCCTCAGCAATTTCAGATTCTTTTTGAAACCTCACAGAATCATCACTCAAAAGCTTAGCAACATATTCATCCTTAATATGCACTTCCCGCTCATAACAAGACTTTATCAAATCCCTCCTCTCTAACCTCCGAAAAGTTTCCTTTGCGACATCGGCCCTTTTTCTTTCCTCTCCCTTGTATTTAGACGGGTCTAATTTTCTAAGTACACTTATCACATGAGCATCATCCAAACTCAAAAAATCTTCAATGTTTTCAAAAGTAGTCAATCCTAAGAAGTCGTGCGCATTTCTCATTGCTTTCCGCAACATTATTTCAGCAGCTCTAACAGCATGATGATAATAAACATTCAAAAACATTTCATAGCGAGCAATCATAAAAGTCTCCAACGCAGACAATGCCTTCCTGTCAATCGCAATATTACCATCAATAACTTCCATAGCTTGAATCAGCCTTTGGATATCTATCCTGCCATACTCAACGCCAGTAAAATAAGAATCTCTCAAAAGAAAATCCATCTTATCAGCATCAAACTGACTAGTTACAATCTGCTTCAAATACTTCTCACTCGAAGGTTCACCAAATACTAGTTCTGCTATTTCACCCGGCTTGAACCCTTGCTTTTCAATCTCATCAGCCAAAGAACTCTCCCTTATCACCTTCTCTCCTATATTCTCGTGGCTTAGACCAAGCTCAGAGGACAAAACACTCTCAGAAGAATGAGAAAAAGGACCATGTCCAATATCATGAAGTAATCCAGCAAGTCTAACCAACTGCCAATCCTCATCTGGGATTTCTTCCACCCTACGCAAACTTTCAACTATTCTACCAGCCAGATTCATCGTTCCTATTGCATGAGAAAACCGGCTATGATTACCTCCGGGATAAGCTATATCTGTCACAGAAAGTTGTTTTATCCTCCTAAGTCTCTGCACAAAAGGTGTATCTATGATATTCTTTTCAACCTCCGTAACCCCAATATAACCAAAAACTGGATCTCGAATATATTTAGAGTACATCGATGTAGGATTTCCAAAACATCACTTAAGATTCTTTACCCCAAACCTAGCTAAACCGATAGAATACAAAAACCAAAAAAACTAGAGTCAAGACCGATAAAACTACTGACCTAATCCACTCCCCATTCCCACACTCATAAGAAAACTAGTACTTCTCAAAAAGTTCCAGCAGTTTATCAAAAAATATCCCCACTTCATCTGTATCATTCAACCTGTAATCAGCTCCAGTCTCCCTCTCCTCCTGAGAAACCAAAACACCCACTCCCCCTCTTTCCAGCTCAAAAAAAGAGTCCTCATCCGTAATATCATCCCCCAAATAAACCGGCAAATGCTCCTCCAAACTAGCAACCTCACATAACAAAGATACAGAATCTCCCTTATCCCAATCAAAAGGAGGACCAATCTCTATAACCTCCTTCCCAAAATTCGTACTGATACGATTTTTCTCCAAATATGGCGAGATGATAGAATCGACAATTTCCTCTATCCTTAAAGCATCTTCATCGCTAGCCTCCCTATAGTGAAAACTCGCCGTATAACCCTTATTTTCCACCATCCCCCCCTCTATAGAACTAATCTCATCCTCAACCTTTGTACAAATCTCCTCTATACTCCCTCTAGCC
>CAYSUV010000062.1:0-6792 GCA_964434275.1 Hadarchaeota archaeon (SeqCode)
ATTCATACAAATATATTCTTGAAACCAGTAGTAATAAAAATTAAAACCAACTTTAGAAACCCAAAAAATTTTCAATAACCTCCCTTAAGACAAAACCGGTTAATTTATTTACTAGGAAAAGTCCACAACCGAACCGAAGGAGGACTGCGGATTTTTAAAGCCTCCATTATTTATTTGAAGCCGAAAACGGTTAAGCGTGATTATCCAGAAAATTCCTCATCCCAATCAAATCAAAAAACTCAAGCTCGAAAGTTAAAAATTTAGAAAATTCTAGGTGAGCCAGAGCCCAATAATGGGCCTGGTCAAGTACCAAGTCGGGCTGCCCTGTTGGATAAATTTTTGATAGTTATCGTCTATAAAGATTGTGTGCTTAAACGCTTTTTTTATCAGTTTTTTTAGTCGTCATAGACCAATCTTTTAGTGCCTCGGTGCCAGAGTCCGGTTAATGGGTCTGGTTGAGGGTCAGGTCGGGCTGCCCTGTCCTTCCTGGGTTCAAATCCCAGCCGGGGCGTTTGTAGCCCTTTATCACTTTAAACCTACTACGAAATTTTGCTTCTGCTTGTGATTATCGTCTATCGTAAGCTTTTTGCTCTATTCATAGAAGATATAATCCGAACTGCCTAATACAAACTTTTCTGCTTGAATATGGTTTAATACTGTTTATCTTGTTTTTCGTGAACAGGTGGAGATCTGTAAGTTTTTGACTGACCTATCTCAATGACAGGACAAAAATAGTAGTTCGAATATTAATCTGTGGAAAGATTAAGAGAGATTAATTGTCGTTGAGAAATAAGTCGATACCTTCCTTCGTATTTTCAAGAATATTCTCAGCTAATCCCTTCCTCTTCGCTCCGCCGAGACCACAATCAGGACCTACATACTTTACTAACTCTCCAAACCTTTGATCGACTTTACTAATCCTATCAGAAATTTTAGAAGGATTTTCCACCTCATTGAGAAAATTATTCCAAGCCTCCTCATCAGTCCAAATATTAACATCGTGTTCCTCATTATACTCCGCCGACATGGAAAAAACATCAGTTCTAGAAATTCCAGTCCTCAAAAACTTTCCATAACTGTTAAGCGTTTCAGGATCAATCTCTTGCAAATACTCGGGATTTGATGCTGTCCCAATATCTATAATATCAATACCCTCAGCCTTGCAAGCCATCTCATAGTGAAGCGACGAATGTAAATGAATTTGAACATCCTCATCGACATCACCCACAATGTTCCAAGCTCTTAACAAACTTTCAGCATCAAAATCCAGTTCAGGATTAGTCCCTAAACTAGGCTCATCAATACTAATCACTTCGACATGTAAGCCATCAAGTGATTGAGCGCGTTCAACAAACCGTTTCAAACTTCGAGCGATATTCAGCATAACATCCTCATATATCCTACCTTCAAATTCTGCAATGGAGAGCTCCAATGGACCAGTAATACAAACTTTCAAATGAGGTAAATCCAAATCCATTCTCTCCAAAGCCACGAACTCCGGCAAATCTGTAGCCCCTTTTCGAACCAAATAAGGCTCCTCAACCGCCTCAGAATCGTCAAAGATTTTCAAAAACTGATCATTCATATCACGTAATTGAGGATAGCAAGGAACCTGAACTCCTGAATCCAACTTCAACTTCATAGAATCTCGATAAATATCTAGAGCCCAATCCTCCATATTCACAAAAGCTTGCTCAAACTTTTCACTATCAACACCATCCGGCAACGGAAGACTTCCAACATCATCATACCTAAACAAACTAAAAACCCCTATTTATCTAAGAGTTCAGCCGAAATATAAACTCCAATAAACACTTACTCCAATTATTTCTCAACCAGTACCAGTTTTTCGGAGGAAACATCAATTTCATCAATCTCTACATCGCCCAACTCCTCTTCTTCACCCAAAATATTTCTAGCAACAAGAGAGCTGTCCTCCCTCTTGAAGTAAACCGCTTCCTCGAAAACCTTCTCTCCATTCAAAAAAACATCGAACTCACACATTTTTATCACATACTTTCTTTTACCTAACTCGCTCATAAAAATTTGCAAAATAAAACCTCAAAAACACACTACAAAAACACGCAAACCATACAAATAACGGAGAAATAAAAAATCTTTAGCCACCACCATACTAATAAAGGAGTGAGCGACAAATGCAAAAAATCCAAACAAAAGTGACCGAATCGGCCCAACTCGCCGCTCTGCTAGAAGTTAGTGGTTATCCTAAACCTGGAAATGTGCATAGAACTCGAGATTTTTCCGATGTAAGATTTGAACATTTTCTCGCCGGAAGCGTGACAATCGGAAGGACGATCCGAGAAGCCTCCGAAAAAGGTGTTAAAATAAGTGAAGGCACTACTACCTGTTTCGAAGATATTAACTTAGGAGATATGATAAAACGGGGGGTTAAAAATGTACAAAGCTCTCACAAAGGGGGAAACACTCACCTAGGAATGATTCTACTTTTCACACCCCTAGCAGTTGCAAGCGGAAAAATGTTCGCAGGAAAAGGAAATTTTGAAATTACAACACTCAGGAAAAATTTTGAACAAATCATAAAAGGCACTACAAAAGAAGACAGCCTAAACGTTTACGAAGCAATCCACCTGACCCTCGACCTAGCGACGGAAAAAGAAAAGCAAAATCAAAATAGTTGGCTAGGAAAACCAGACACCACTGAATTAAGTGTTACCAATCCCGATACGAAAGAAAAACTATCAAAAAACAATATCAATCTATACGATTGGATGAAAATCTCTTCTAAATGGGACGGAATCGCTAAAGAACTCACCAACAACCTAGAGACTACAATCCAAACCGGATACCCAACCTTCAAAAAAACAATCGAAAACGAAAAAGACATAAACACAGCAATAGTCCACACATTTCTAAAAATTCTAGCCAAAAACCCCGACACATTCATAGCAAGAAAACAAGGCTTAGAAAAAACAAACAACATCGAAAAAGCAGTTGGAAAAGGCATGAAAAAAGCGAAGGAACTCTCTAAAAAAGCCGAAAAACTTCTGAAAAACGGTGGACTAACCACTAAAAAAGGACGGAAAGAAATCAAAAAACTCGATGAAAAACTCCAAAAATCAGGAGGAAGACTAAACCCCGGAACAACAGCCGACCTAACCGCCACAAGCATAAATATTGCGCTACTATCCGGTATCGAATATTAATAAGTTTGGAAGTGGAGAAACTTGGAGTTAGAAAATCTAGATTCACTATTAGTCGCAGGAGCCAATACTAGACCTATCGCCAAATCTGCTAGAGACCTTGGTGTGAATGTCGTGGCTATTGATTGTTTTGATGATGTTGATCTGAAAAACATAGTAAATCGTTTGTATACTATCAATCAGAGAAATGGCGGTAAAAGATTTAATCATGACGAATTTTTCGAAATAGTCTCTGAAGTTCTAAACTCGCACGATATTGACTCTGCTGTTTTCACTTCAGGTATGGAGCATTACCCAGATAAGATCAGGGATCTTGGTAAGAGAGTTAATATTTTGGGAAATGGAAAGAAACAGCTAGCTCATTGTGAAGACAAGCAAAGATTGTTTGAAGTTGCCGAAGAGTTGGGAATACCTCACCCCGTTACTGAAAGAGTGGAAGATGTAGACGAGGCTCGCGATATCGCTAGTAAGTTAGAATACCCCATCTTATTGAAACCATCGACTAGCGGAGGGGGGATTGGAATTGAGCTAGTTCATAGTTCGGAAGAATTACAGGATTCTTTTAGAAATGTTTTAATTTCTGGGGATAGTGAATACGTTTACTTGCAAGAATTTATTGAGGGGATTGATGCTAGTGCTTCTATTCTCTCAACTGGGGAAAAGTCGGAGACTCTTACTGTTAACGAGCAAATCATTGGTGACAAAAGATTAGACACGCCGAGAAGGTTCGGATATTGTGGAAATATCATACCATTACCAGTTGAAGAAGAATTAATCTCTAAAATTTCTAAATACTCTGAAAAAATTTGCACTAAATTAGGACTAGTGGGTTCTAATGGTGTGGACTTTGTGATAAAGGACGAGCCTTATTTGATAGAGGTTAATCCGCGCTTCCAAAACACTATAGACATAGTGGAAGAATCTCTTAAGATAAATCTCGTGAAAGCTCATATAAGATCTACAAATCATAAATTGATTGAGAAACCAGAGCTTTCCAAGAGTTCAGCAAAACTCGTTATTTATGCTAGGAAGGATTTACGAGTTCCAGACCTAACTACTTTCTCAAACATCGTAGACATTCCAAGAAAAAACTCTACTATAAAAAAAGGAGAACCGATTTGTAGTGTTAAAAAATTTGAAAAAAACAGAAACAAGGTAGTAAAAGAGGCCTATGGGAAAGCGGGCGAAATACAAGAAACTTGTTATAAATAATTCAACTCATCAAACTTTATAGAACCATTATGAAAAGCGGTTGCGATCAACACTCCAGAAACTCCAATATTTTCAGCTTGCTGAACATCAAAAATATCACTTACGCCTCCCCCTACTAGAACTGGGACATTCGAAATTTTTACAATATTTTCTAGGGTTTTTAATTCTAGACCAGTTGAGGTTCCGACTTTTTTAAGGCTTAGAATAATGATCTCGGACACGTTATTTTTTTCAAATTCGTGAACTATTTGGGAAACCGGCATTCTGAGTTTTTTAGAATTTGCTAGAACTTCTCCTTCTTTCATGTCGATACTTCCAACTACTAGAGCGGGGTATTTCTCAGAAATTTCAACAACTCCCTCAAAACTTTTAAGGGTCTCTGTGGCGAAAATAATCTTACTAACTCCACTCTCGATATAAGGTTTCGATTCTTGAGGATTTTCGAATCCTGCGTCTATCATTAAGTTTAAACTGGTCTCGGAAGCTAATTTATGTATCACTTCAAGATTATCTCCTTTATTTTGAATGGAGTTCAAATCAGCTAGATAAATTTCTTTAAACCCTTCATTTTCAAAAATAGTAGCTATTTCTAGAGGGTTTGAAGAATCTGTAAGAAAGCTTTCCACAGGTTCATATTCTTCTCTTTCGCCACCTACTGCATGAACAACTTCTCCGTCTAGTAAGTCCATCACTGGAATAATCCTCAAGCTATACACCTCAAACGATTTTAGTCCCTTTGAACTCTCTTTTTTGTAAAACACTTTCAATTCTTTCAGGGTGTTCTCCATTGACTATCCAACAATTAAAATCGCTCTCTTTCAAAATATCAGGAAATTTAGAATCAACAACAACCTGGCCCATCGATTTCAATTCTTCAATAGTAACTTGGGATAAAAGACCATTCGATCTAATTCCGTCTACTCTCTTAACTAGAATTAGATTACTGAAACCTAATTCTCGGCAGAGCCAAGCTGATATGGAATCAGAAGTGACTCTCCAAGAAGACTCTAAACTACTTTGATGCTCTAGAGCGTCTGATGGTAAAAAAATAACGCCACCATCTTTGGCTATCCCCAAATCTTCGGTCAAAAAGAACTCTGAAGTAAGCTCTTCTAGACCCAATCCAAATACTTCCATCCCCTTTATCGCCATCCGATGAGCAATTTCATCCGACAATCCGTGCTCTTCTTGAAACTCTCTGACAAAATCAGCGAACCTTCCACCACCAGGAACAATCACCAAACTATTCCTATCAGAACAACCATCCAAAACCTCACAAACCTCCTCCAAATACCCAGACCCTTGTAAACTACCTCCAACCTTTACCACAGCTTTCAAACACAGGCCTCCTCATAAGCAAACAACCCTAAACCATAAGCTGGTGTCATAATTTCTGCTGTATCACCGTACAAGCGAGAGAGTGGTATAATATTTTCAAGATCAGCTTCTTTAGCGGCCTTTTTCGCGAGTTTTTTACCACCGATGCCTGTCACGATTGTGGGAGTTTGATTCTTGATGTTGTGTGAATTTTTTAGTTCTTTGATAGTTTTTTTCAATTGTTTTATTTGTGCTCGGTGGAATTTTTTTGCAACTTTTTTTACATTCTTTTTTCCAACTTCTTCTAAATCTGAACAAAGTAGTCTGGCTATTCTCTTCATAGAACTTTTTTTATCTTTTCCCCTTCCATCAGGAGTTTCACAGGTATACTCTTCTTTCTCTAACATACCCAATACTCTATACACGTCGGCCATGTTGGCAAAATATTCGGAAGCTATTCCGATTTTTGTATCGTTCAACTCCATCTCAGATTTCAGATAGGGTGGCGGGGTGCGAAGTAAACCGGTATAGACAAGTTCTTTCATTTGTAATCTCTCAAAATCAGTCCATCCTTTAGGATTTGGCTTTCCATTACTAACTGGGATTAAATCTGTGGTGGTGCTTCCCACATCGATAAGTAAACATTCGGAAAATTTTCTACCAATTAACAAGGCACTCGCAACCCAATTAGATGCTTATAAATATTTAGGAGAGTTTAGAGCTTCTTTTGAGGAAAGTAAATCCCCTTCTTTAGAAAAGAAGTAAATTTTGTCAGCTTTGAAAATTTCGATGGCTTTTTCGACAATTTTCTTTGCCCCTTTCACCTTCGAATCGAAAACATCACACAATTCAGCAGTCATGGTAACACCTACAACATCAGGCTTAATGGATTCTTGTAAGTTTTCTAAAAAATCTAACAACTCATCTGTTCCTTTCCACAAAGGAATATGATTAAAAAAATTGTCCTCAACTACACCGTCTATAAACAAAACGGCTTTTGTATTCGCTCCGCCAATATCAATACCAAGAGACAGCATTTTCATCAACATCCAAAATGTTCAATGCAGATTTAATCCCATCC
>CAYSUV010000063.1:0-6710 GCA_964434275.1 Hadarchaeota archaeon (SeqCode)
CCTGTAGGTCCTGAGCACGAGTATAGGTTCAAAGTTTACGCTGTAGCCAAAAAAATCGACTTGGATCCCGGCGTTTTGAAAGAAGATTTGGAAAGAGAGATGGAAGGTCATATCGTTGAAAAGGCTTCGATAGTAGGGTTTTATGGTAGGTAAGTCTGACACGTTTGGGGAGTCTTGGTTTCGAATTGAGGGTGTTTAACCTTTTTCTTTTTATTTATTTTGAGGAGAATTCTCTGAGTTTTGAATGGGTTGAGTTTATAATTGAATAGTCTGATAATTTAGAATCAAGGGGGCTTTGTAGATATCTCGAAAAATTTCGTTTTTCTACTTTTAGTTACCATTCGCTCCGATAGTCCGCCCGCGAGGTCGGATGTTTAGAAGGTGAATGAGAATGAAAATAAAGGGAAGGGCTGTAAAATCGGTCCCTTTCTTTGTCAGAAGGAATTTTCCGAAGAACTATGATGAGTGGTTAGAGTCTTTGTCTCCGGAATCTCGAGAGATAGTGAGAGGTTCGCTCGCTACTAAGTGGTACCCTATAGAGGCGGGATGATTAGAGCCTACAAGGAAGGTTTGTGATCTTTTTTACGATGACGATGGGAAAGGCGCGTGGCAGATGGGAAGATATAGTGCAGAACTGGGTTTACGAACCGAACTGTCTATAAAAAAGAAGTATAACCCTTCAGAATTGTTAGAAAACATGAATCTAATCCTAGAATGGTACTACTCTGATTGTGAAACAACCCTTGTCGAAAAAAACAAAAAAACCGGAGTTTTGCACATCACAGACTTTCCAAACCTCCAAAAAATCATCGAAATGCGAATAGGCGGAGGAATCGAAAAAGCCATCGAAAAAGCAGGCGGGAAAAGCGTCAAAGTCAAAATAAAAAATCACTAGCAAAAGGAGACCCAATCACAAAGATCGAAACCAGCTGGGAATAAAAACCAAAACCCCGACTAAACTAAAACCACAAAACAACTCACTCAATCACAATATTAGTAACAGTCTCCTCAACACCAACAATATTCCTAATATTCTCCACAAGAGTCTCAGTAATCTCTCTCATCTCATCAGCCTCAACAATAGCCATCACATCATAAGGCCCCGTCAACATCGCCGCCTCACGAACCTTTTCGAAACTATTCAACCTGTTACGAATATATTCCATAGCCCCAGCTTCACTCTTAATCAAAATTAAAGCTCTAGTAATATTTTCACCCTTCTCAATCTACACTTCTTTCTTTTTAAGTATAATCTCACCTACATAAAAAATAATTTCAACACCCTCTAATCCAAAATCAAACCCGGCCCTGGAGGTAAAATCCTCATCAAGTCATTTAAACTAATATCCATATTTGTTTCTTCCTCCAACCTATCCTTAATCAGCTTAGCCAACTCACTCTTCTTAGTCTGACCAGGCTTAATCCTAATCACAACATTTGAATGAGCCTCAACAGCAGAGGACGGACCACACATCGGAATTTTATTCCCATCCCTCACAATAACCCCCACGGCCGCTTCGAGAGGAATTGTTTGATAATTCCGGTCTCCTTTGACCATATAGCTTCCTTTCGGCAAGTACTCTCCCGAGGGTGCTTCTTTTGTGACTTGGTCCGGTTCTACCCAATATACGTCAACATTTGCTAAACCTTCTCTCCATGCGCGAGAGTGCATACCCGCGAAAATAGACGCTTCCTCGTTAGTTTTTTCCGAAATCTCTCCATTTTCACTTTTCACTATAGCGTGCGGAGCGCCTTTCAAATCACAATGAAAATAACGATTTCCACCTTCCATATGTTTCTCCACCACCTCTTGGTTCGTTTTCTCATCACGCCCAGCGATAACTAATAATTCTTGAGAAGAGAAAAACCAACGATATTTTTCAAACCATTTCTTCTCTCTAGTTTTTTCTGTAATAGGTTCGGGAGATGTTTCAAGCCCTTCTTCCCTCAATTCATCTAATTCTTCCTTAGTTTTTGCAATAGCTTCTTCAGCTCCTTCGATTTTCCCCCTCATTTTCTTCCCCTTCTCGTAATACCTTGAAGCGTTTTCGAAAGAAGAAACTCTTATATCCAAACTCACAACCTCTTCAGGCAATTCCATTACGAGCTTACCTTCACTGGGAGATACTTTTTTCACTGGCTTCCCCCATTTTTCACCATATTCCTCAGGATTTTCAATAATCTCTTCGATTTTTTCCCAATCTTCCGCTTCTCTCGTTTCGTTAATCTTTTCGAGAACATAGCCAATCTCCTTATGGTATTGCGAAACTGCATCAGCTTTCTTTTTCGCCTCTTCAGCTTTTTTCTTCAAATTCTCCAAATTATTCTTCTGCTGTTCTAATCTGTCCTTCACTTTGCTAACTTCTTTTTCGAACTCCTCATCTCTCTCCTCTTCCACATCTTGCTTAGAAGACTCGTGAAAAAACTGATCTAAAGCCCGGTTAAAACTTTCAAACCCCTCAACGTTCTCACCAGTCTTGGTTTCAAACTCAAAAGGTAAAACCTCTCTAGGCTCATCCTCTTCATAAATTATTCTGGGCGAAATTTTCGATTCGAGCAAACTTCTAATCGCTGAAAAGACATGACCAAGCTCCGAATCATCTAAAGAACCAGGATCAACATTCTTATCGAGACCCGACCTGTCACAAATTTCCTCGGCCAAATCACCACCTATGGCCATATTTCGAGCTAATCCTCTGACCAGATCGGGAGAATCTTCGAGGACATTTTTCATATCTTCTCTAGTTATCTCCGTTATGTTTTTCCCACGTTTAGGCGGGAGAGAATATTTTTCACCAGCTCTAATTTTCCTGTCTTTCCAATCTCTACTTCTATAAGGTTGAATAATTTCCTTATCCTCATCACAAAGAATCAGATTCCCCTCTCCGAAAAGTTCACAAAACACGAACCGAGACCCATTATTCCCTCCAAACTCTAGTTTCACTATACGCTCAAAATCAGGCTGTTCAATTTTAACCAACTTTTTATCAGAAATGTGCTTCCTCAACAACATCGCGAAAGATGGAGGATGTTGAGGTGTCGAGTATTTCAAGGAAGTCAGATTAATCCGCCTCCCCGGTTCTATAATCAGATTCCGACTCTCCTCACCAGCAGGATTTAGCTTGAAGAGAAACAAACCATCGATCTCATAAATCTTACCCACCCAAGCATCGACAATCTTCTTTTCCAACTCTTCAACACAAATGCTAATATCCAACGCGGACATTCCAACCATCAACTAATCACCCATTACAAATCTTTAATCTCTACAAATAACTTTTCAGAAAAAACGATCAGAAAAATAAAAAGAAAAAATGAGGCCTGTCCACCCTTTTACAGTTCTCCTAATGGTGTTTCGATTAATTCTTTGGCTTCTTCTTCTAGTTTGAAGTGTTGTGTTTTCAGGGTTCCGCTTTTAGGTAGGTTGTTTTTGAAGAAGACTCTTCTCGGGTGTGCATAAGTCGGGACTCTTTCAAGTGCAAATTCTTTAATCTCCTCTTCTCCAAGTTCTGAACCTTCACCAAGAACTACGAAAGCTACTGGCGCTTCTCCCTTCGTTTTGTGCGGAGCTGGCACCACTGCTGCATCGTTAATTTCGTCATGTTCTAGAAGAGCGTCTTCTACTTCCGAGGGATAAATATTTTCTCCTCCGGATAGGATCATATCGTCAGTTCTGTCAAGCATCCATAACGCTTTGTCTTTGTCGATTTTCATCAGATCACCAGTGTAAAACCAACCGTCTTCATCGAAAACTTCTTCATTTTTCTCCGGCATCTTATAGTAACCTTTGAAAACAGCTGGACCTTTAACAGCGGCTTCACCTTCAACATCCACGTGCTCATCTTTCAAATCACCGTAAGGACCGATTTCACCCCAAGGAACGAGAGTCTCTCTACTTTCTGGGTCCACCAACTTAAATTGTATATTTTGCACAGGCCAACCTATACAACCGGCGGCTTTCGGTACTCTTCCCGGGTTCAAACAACCACAGGGAGAGGTCTCTGTCATTCCCCAACCTTCTCCGAACCGGACTTCCCACTCGTCTTTAACTTTCCTTCTAGTAGTTTCGTCTAGCGGTGCGGCGGCACAAACAACTTCTTCCAAACTATCCAAATCATATTCTTCAGGTTCTTGACCGTAGACTAGCCACATCATTCTGAAAAGCGCCGGAACTCCTGCCATGCTCGTAACATCGTGCTTCGCTATGTTTTTCAACAATTTTCCAGGATCAGGTTCGGCTTGAAGAACCGTGCTAGCTCCGTAATACGTATAGTTACACAAGAGCGCCGACAATCCATAAATATGGTACAACGGCAACACCAACAATTGTCTGGAAGAAGAATCCGAAAAACTCGCCCTTCCGAAACCTTCCACTGTCGAAAGAATATTTTCATGACTTAGCGGAACACCTTTGGGCTTTCCAGTAGTACCGCTAGTATACATCAAAATCGCAGTATCTTCAAAATCTTGATTAGCGTGGCCAAACGTAGCGCACCCTTCTTCAACCAGTTTTTCATAATCAGATACACCATCACCACTTTTTCCAGGGATAATCATCTGCTCAATATCAGTACTTTCGAAAAGTTCCTCGGCACGTTCAGGACTAGAAACACTCGACTCCAAATCAGAAGCAACCAAAGTTTTCGCGCCAGAATCCTCTATCACGTAAGACAAAGTTCGAGGAGGAATCCTCAAATTCAAAGGAACTGGAACAGCACCAGTCTTAATAACCCCAAAAAAAGCCTCTGGAAACTGAATAGTGTTCGGAAGATACAAGGCAACTTTATCCCCTTGCTCAACACCACTCTCAACCAAACTGCTCGCAAAACGACTGGAACGCCGGCTAAGCCCCTCAAAAGACTGCCTAACATCACGATAAATATAAACAGTCCTACTACCGAACTCATCAGCAACCATATCAGGGAGCAGGCCTAAATTTTTCAGAATTTCTCCCTTATAGAATTTCATTAAAGGACTTTTCTGTCATTCTTACTACTTAACATCTTCCATAAAAACCCGAAAAACTCCAAAAACACCCGTCAAAATGTTCACTCCCACTCAATCGTCGCCGGAGGCTTATGAGTAATATCATAAACCACACGCGTAACTTCAGGAATCTCATTAACAGTCCGATTAGATATCCTCTCCAACAAGTCATAAGGCAACCTAGCAAAATTCGCAGTCATCGCTTCATCACTCTCAACAGCTCTCAAACCAACAACATACCCATAATCCCGAGCATCACCCTTAACCCCCGTACTCTTCGTAGAAAGCAAAACCGAAAAATACTGCCAAGGATCAACCCCAGAACAAGAACCAATCTCATCCCTCAAAATAGCATCAGCCTCCTTCAAAATACCAATATTCTCCCGATCCACATCACCAACAACTCTCACCGCCAAACCAGGCCCTGGAAAGGGTTGTCTCCACACGATTTCATCTGGAAGGCCGACTGATTCCGCAACTTGTCTAACCTCGTCTTTGTACAAGTTCCTCAATGGTTCTACTATCCCCTCAAAATCAACCTGAGTTGGAAGTCCACCTACATTATGATGACTCTTAATCGTTGCCGAATGGGTCTCCGAGCCGGACTCAATCCAATCAGGATAAATAGTTCCTTGAATCAAGTATTCCGCCCCTAACCCCTCAGCTACGTTTTCGAACACTCGGATGAACTCTTCTCCAATAATTTCTCGTTTTAACTCAGGGTTTGTAACTCCTTCTAATCTTTCGAAAAACCTTTCTCTTTCGTCTAAAATTTTAAGATTTAATTCATACCCACTCAAAATTTTCTCCACTTGTTCGGGTTCACCCTTTCGCAAAAGCCCATGATTTACAAATACACCTGTCAGGTTCTCACCTAGAGCTTTGGACGCTAAAACAGCTGCAGTTGTGGAGTCAATCCCCCCGCTAACTCCTATTATACTCCGACTGTCTCCTACCTCCTCCTTTATCTCTCCAATCGATTTTTCGACAAAATCTCTCATTTCCCAGCTCGGTTCACAATCACAAATCTTGAATAAGAAATTTTTGAAAATCCGATTTCCATAATCAGAGTGAGTCACTTCGGGGTGCCATTGGGTCCCGTAAAGTTTTTCGTCTTTGTTTTCAAAAGCTGCGATAGGGCAATTTTTTGTGGATGCTGTTGTTTCGAACGGCGAGGGGAGCTTTTGAACTATATCTTGGTGACTCGTCCAACCTTTGATTTTATCTTCTTTTATTCCCTGCAAGATTCCGTCTTTTTTAGATAATTCTGGATAAATAATACCATATTCTCCCTTTTCGCCTTGTTTGACATCACCACCAACTTTTCGAGCGAGCAATTGATGACCGTAACAAATTCCTAGGATAGGAACTTTTAGATCCAAGATATCGGAGTCAAAATCAGGAGCGTTTTCTTCATAAACGCTTGAAGGGCCTCCGGATAAGACTATTCCTCTGATGTCTTTTTCTTTTTCCAATTCTTCGTATTTTTTCAGCGCTATATTGCAAGTTACCACTTCTGAGTACACTTTTTGTTCTCGGATTCTTCTTCCGATAAGATGGGCATATTGTCCTCCAAAGTTCAGAACTAGAACCGTATCGAGATTTTTCTCAATGTTTTGTTTTTTTCCCATTTTCTAATCAGCTCGAGGCGAGTTTATAAACCAATTTCATCATAGTTCGCTTTAGGTAGGAAAACATTTACCTACAATATGTCTTAAGATTAA
>CAYSUV010000064.1:0-6691 GCA_964434275.1 Hadarchaeota archaeon (SeqCode)
CTGTTACACCGTTCCAAAGGTGTGGGATTGAGGTTCTGTTCTGGTAAGTTCTTTCACCTGTGCCTTTAAAGTCCCCTTGTAAAGCTACCTCTCCGTAACAGTCAGTTCCTGGAACTGGGACTTCGTGTGTTAATTCCGCAAGTGCTCTTTCAAGGAAGTCTCTTCTTTCCGAATCTTCTCTTATCGCTATAGCAAGCTCCCATATTTGCTCTCCGAGATAAGCGAAGCCTAACTTTTCCCCGGAAATTTTTTCCTTAACACTGGAATATAATCTTTCGATAATTTCACCGGCGTGAAAATCAGCAGGGTATTCAAATAGAGGAGATGGCCATATAGCCCATGATAGTCCTCTCCAGCCGGGGTTTTCCAATGCTTTTCCTTTTTCGATTTCGTTCAGGATTATTTTTCTGAGTTTTTTGGCTGTGTTGCCCCATTTGAGAACTTTTATTCCTCTAGTTCCCCATTTTTCTCCTGCGTCTGCTGCTGCGCATAAGCCTGTTAGTACCGCTGTTTTCCCGTGGAGGGTTGATTTGGGTATCCAGCCGTCGTCTTCGAATACTTTCCAGAGTTCTCCTTTTTTTCTACTTACGTGGTCCATTATCCCCTCAGCGGCTTTTTCTATCACTGGTCTGTATTTTTTTCTGTACTGCTTTTTCTGGGAATCAGGTAAGAATTTCTCATGGCGCCAAATATCCCAGATTACTAGTGCTGTTTCATCTATCTCGAACGGGATTGTTCGAATATATCCAGATTTTCCATCGGTCGTCATGTGTGAGTACCAATGCCCTCTAGGATGATAAACCGGAGAGCGGAAGCCTAAAAGCCATGCCGGGTTTACCCCCCATTTATCTTCCCGTTGTGTCTCTTTGTAAAATTCTAAATGATCATCAACCGCATTAGGAAACCCTGCCAAATCCAAAGCTAAGTCAAAAAAAGCTCCATCCCGCGGCCAGTCGAAATGATACGCAGGTTGTCTTGCTGGTGATGCTATTATAGCTCCTGTTTCTCTATCTTGGCCTAAGAACAGGTTCATTATAGAGCGTTTAATCACTCGACTAGTTACTTCATCCGTTTCTTCAGGCACTCGAATTTTGCCGGATATGTCCCCCCACCATTTTCGAGATCTTCTTCTTAGGGTCTTCCCTTTCACTTCTCTGGATTTTTCGATTAGCTCTACTGCCTCTTGGGCATGGCTTGCCAGAGAGACTAGAACAATCACTTCTTCTCCTGAAGAAACATTTCGACAAATTGAAGAATCTACAGGTCCGATATATGATTTGTTCCCGTTAAGTTCACCGTCGCGTGCATCTGCTCTTCCACCGGTTGGGGCTTCGTCCCCTATCCTATTACCTGCTCTATCAGCCCCTACCTGAATAGCATCACAACCATCTTTGAATCCCCAAGTCAGAAAAACTCCACCTTCCGGGAATAAACTATCCAACTCGGCCGGCGAACAACCTCCTTTAAGTGTTGCTCGGACTTCCTCATCTTCTCTAGGATTGCGAGGACGGAAATGAGTAACGAGTTCCTTTTTCGGATGATAAACCGCAGCAAAACCCACATCTGGAGGGTCTGGATGTAAAGGATACATCAAACCTCTCTCAGCCGGATGGGTAGTCAAAGGCTGAAAAGTGCTATGGTAAAAGAAACGACTTACATTGTCACCAACCACAAATTTTCTAACCAATACATCCCTATTCGGATCAACCCAATCTCTAACATTCAAACTCGTCAATTCATGATTGAGCCTAGTTTCAAGAATCGGCGAAGTCTCAGAAATATAAGAACGCTCCCCACCCCATCCAGACGTTCCAAGCCAAGTAAGACCTCCCGAATCAGACAACAAACCGGCTCGAGAACCCAACTCAGGATAAGGCTCGTAAGGTCTTCCATGTCTACGAAAGTCTTCAGAAGGGGCGTCCAAACCCATCCTCACAGGTTTCGGCCTCTTAAATGCGGAACGGAGCAAATCGGACAACCCTTGACTGTTTGAGAATGTAAAGTATCTCAAATGATCATAATAGGAAGGTTTCGGCCATCGGAGGTACGTTATTTCTGCCCAGGGTGATACTCCTGCTGTAAGTCTTCCGTTTCCCAACGCGGTTACAGCGTTTGTGGCTCCTGTGAATGTTTCTGCGGACAAATCTGCCCAAAGTAGTTCGTCTTCTAGGTCCTTATCTTCAGAAACAGCTGCCCCAGACTCCATGCTTTCAAACATATTCTCTACACTAAGCTGGTGGTATACATTTTTTTATTTTTTGTATTTCGGGTGAAATTACCCCCATTTTTCGAGGGCTTTCGCTAATTCTGAGTGTTTTTCAGCGTATTTTTCCAGTTCTATGTTTTTCATGCAGGCTATCACTGCCTGTTTCAAAGCCTTTGCGCCTTTATGAGTTCCCTCAGGATGTCCGTGCACTCCTCCGCCGGCTTGTACGACAAAATCGTGCCCGAAAATATCTATGAGATCATCTACTAAAGCTGGGTGTACTCCTCCTGAAGCTACAGGAATAACGCTCTCAAGGTTATAATAGTCCGAACGGAGAAATTCGTAAAGATCTAAAATTTCTTGTTTTTCTCCTTCCATTTTACCCACTACCGTACCGGCATGAAGATTATCAACTCCTACCAATCTTGCAAACTTTGCTATGGATAGCATAGATATTCCATGACGTTTCAGTCTAGTGTAAGCAGCATGTTGAGCTCTATGAGCATGGATTCCGATACCTCTTCCATCTAAATATTTTCTCATTTCTTGCACTGCCGACCAGCCGGCAGTAAGAATATCTATCATAACATATCTCCCTCCATAATCTATAACCTTTTCAGCTCTATCTTTCATCTCACTCACCGGAGATGTTATGTTAGGGAAGTAGACCTTCTTCTCACCAGTCTTCTCCTCAGCCTCTACACGCTTAGAAAGAGTCTTCGAAACTCTTTCCACAAACTCATTAAAAGGCATGCTCGCTAAGTTCTCATCATCCTTCACAATATCTAACCCACCAGTCCAAGCACTATAAGCAACCTCGGAATGTTGCTTCTCGTTCAAACCTAACTTTGGTTTAACAATAGTCCCACACAAAGGTCTTTCATCCACATCAAGCAAATCTCGAATTTTTGGTATCCCTAGCTGCGGGCCTGGAAACTCTTTCACAATGGGTTTTGGAAAATCCACATCTAACAAGCGTAGTCTCGTAAGTTCTTCCAGTCCGAAAATATTCCCGGTTATAGAGCTTAGAATTTGCGGCATATTGCCAGCTTCGAACAAATCTTTCGAATAGGCGACTTTGATTTTATTATTTTCTTCATCTGTCTCGTAAACTCTAGCAGCTAGTTCTTCTATTCCCTCTCGCATAGTGGAGAGATTAGGGTCCCAAGTTCCTATTGAAGATTCAGCAGCAATTCCCCCCGCTGCCCACTCAAAAGTTACTGAAGGATCGTGTTCGAACCGGTATTCACAAACCAAATCGTTTTTAGTAGGTTCATAAGTCTCGTCAATATAATCTTCATATTTCATCAAATCACTCTAAAACTTGGTTTATTTTTTCTTTTTTCAGTATATTTAATTTTTCTAACAAATGGTAGAAGACAAACTCTCAACAATTTTCCAGACTGTGAGTATTGGATCATCTAGTTCCAGATATTCTCTTCAACAACATAGTTTCAATTCTAACCGGGGGTTTTTCATTAGCCAGATTCACAGCGTGCTCCAACTTACTTTCATGTTCGGAGAAGATCTTAATCAAAGGATCTCCTTTCTCCACTTCTTGCCCTTCTTTATGAAGCAATTTCACACCCGCTCCCTTGTCATGAGGAGAACCCGCCTTTCTAGCAATTTGCGTAATAATAGAATTATTAATCCTCTTAACATAACCATCGTGAGGAGCACAAACCTCCTCTTGCTTATCCCCTAAAGGCAAACTATCCAAATCAACTTCCGGATCCCCACCCTGCGCTTCTATAATCTCTTTCATTTTCTCATAAGCCCTTCCCGAATCTAAAATTTTCATAGCCCTACTCTTCCCAGAACCATAAGAAGCCCCACCAGCCATCTCAAGCAAAACCCCCGCCAAACTAATAGATTTCTCAATTAAACTCGTAGGGCCCTCCCCTTGAAGTGTCCTTAAGGCTTCTCTAGCTTCCAGACCAGGACCGATGTGATACCCCAATGGTTGTCCGCCATAAGTTATGGCTGTTTCAACGTCCAATCCTAACCTATGACCCAAATTCATAAAGTCGTGCGCTAAATCCTCTGCTTCTTCATCGCTCTCAACTTTAGCGCCGAGTCCAGTTGGAATATCTATCAAAACTTCATCTGAACTAACAGCGAGTTTTTTTGAAAGCACACTCGCCAATAATTGGCTTCTCGGGTCTATGCTGAGGGGTCTCTCTAAACGTACCAGTATATCATCAGCAGGTGCTAGGTTCACAGCACCACCCCATGCTAAAATCCCTCTTACATCATCTACAATTTCTGATATTTCCTCCAAACTAAAAGATACTTCACATAACACCTCCATTATGTCGGGAGTTCCCGCAGGGCTTGTAATCGCTCTGCTGCTGGTTTTAGGGATTGTGAACCCGGCTGCGGCGACTATCGGGACAGTTATCATCGCGTATTTATTTCCTGGAATTCCACCTATACTATGAACATCTAAAACAGGTTTTTTATCAAATTCAACAGTCTCTCCAGTTTCCACCATACTTTGTGTAAGCGCTATTCTCTCTTCTATACTCATCTCTCTAATCTCTTCTGCTACTAAGAAAGCCGTCATTTCCTGATAAGTCAATCTCCCATCAACAATATCGTTCACAATCGAGTGTATCTCCGAATCCGAAAGAACCTCCCCATTTATCTTCTTTCGAATATATCCAACAGAAGCCGGCGTGGATGTAGGAAGTAAAGATACCTTATCGCCAGCGCCGAGAGACAAAGCTTCCGTCACCTTCGAAAAAGTTCCTACCACCCCCCGATCAACCAAAGTCTGAGTAGTGTCAACAACAGCAATTAATTTTTCTTTACCAGAAAAAAGCTCAACTCGATCCCCGACTTTTAGGCCCAAGCCTCTAGAATCCTCTTCATGAAGAACAACTGCATGTTGCTCTGTTGTCGCCTCCAGAGGTTGAACTGTGAATTCTTTCTCAACCATGACAAATTCAAATGTATAGTTGCAGACAATTAAGCCTTTTTAAAGCTAAAAACCCTAAAAATTCGGAACTCTAAAAATTACTCTTCGTACTTCATCATTTCTTCGGTGGCATCAATACTTGTGAGAACCATTCTACGACAACAATATCTTTCCAGCCCCATATCTTCAAAAATTTCTTCAGGTTCTTCTCCCTCTTCAATACGCCTCTCGAATTCTTCATACTTATCAGCTAAGGGTTTTCCACAGCTAAAACATCTAACTGGTCGCATCATTTTCATATCACCTATAAGATTTTTGCCTCTTTTTTCGAGCGCCTCTGCCTCCCGGCTTCTTAGATTCTTTCCTTCTCATGTCGCTTTTCACTAATGTTTCATCATACTCTTTAAACTTTTGATAAAGATCCTCGTCATCCACCCGCTCCAATATAGCTTTCGCTATAGCGGTTCTGCTCGCGTCCGCCTGACCCATATACCCACCGCCTTCTACATTAACTTCAATATCTACTTCCTCAATATAATCCTCAGCTAACTGAATCGGTTCTTTAATCTTTAATCTTGCCAACTCTGGTTCAAAAACCTCCAATGCCCTATTATTTATATATACGTTGCCAGAGCCGTCTTTAATTGTGGCTCTAGCCACTGCAGATTTTCTCTTTCCTGTACATTGAATAGCCTCCACTTTCATCACTTCACTTGCCTTCTTTCAAATGTTTGCTAAGTTCACCCAACCTAATAAAACGCCGGGTGCTTAACTCCTCCAAACTAGCTTTCGGAAAAGTCTCCATTTCTTCACCATCAAAACGAGAAGGAACACCAGAATAAGCCTCCAACCTCCTATAAGCCTTCCTACCCTTATCTTTCTTCATAGGAAGCATCCCCCTAACAGTTTGCCTAACCAAATCACTCGCACCCTTCAACTGAAAAGGACCTTGAGTAGGGTCAACCAAGCTTCTGATCCTCGTCCAAGCATCATACTCATTCAAAGTGGATTTATCCTCCCCAGAAATAACAGCTTTGTCAGCATTAACAACTATCACTTCTTCATCCTCAAGCAATTTTTTCGCTATCCGGCTAGAAAATCGACCTAAAATCAAATCAGTTGCGTCTACAATCATTTTAATCATTCCATTATCTTTACGTTATTTCCCTCAGGATTTTTATCTAATAATTTTTCTATACTTAGCGTTTCTCCATCCGCAGCAAGAATCTGTTTTTTTGCCTCGCTTGAAAAGCTGAAAGCAGCCACAGTGAGCGAATGGTCTAATGTTCCAGAACCTAAAACTTTTCCAGGAACAACTGCCGTATCTCCTTCTTGTGTGTTTCGATCTAACTGGCTTATATTAACTTCAGACCTAGCCCTGTTTGAACTGCTCAAACGTTCAGCTAAATCTCCCCAGATGTTTGCTTTGAATTCCTTACCCTTCTTTCTTAACTTACGAATCAAACTCCGCAATATTGGGTTCGTTGGTTCTCTTCCCTTGCTCATTTTTAACACCTGTACGAAACCGTTATGTCCTGTCTCTTATACACATCTCCGAGCCCGCG
>CAYSUV010000065.1:0-6669 GCA_964434275.1 Hadarchaeota archaeon (SeqCode)
GCTTAAATTGGAAGGTTAATCTGAAGAGTTGAAAATTAGCAAATATCTTCTTCTTTGAACTTTTTTATTTCTTCTTCCGAGTAACCTAAGGAAGAAAGTATTTCGCTTGTGTGTTCTCCAAGTTCTGGAGCCCCGGTTTTTACTTCTCCAAGAGAATCTGATAGTTTAGTGACTATTCCTGGTACTAGAGTGTCCATCCCTTTGTAATCTACATCTACTAACATATCTCGAGATCTTAACTGTTCATCTTTGCTGACTTCTCTAGGTTGGTAAACTGGGCCGCATGGAACGTTTGCTTCTCGGAGTTTTTCTACGATTTCGTCTCTCTTTAGGTCGGATGTCCAGTCGTCTACGATTTTTATCAATTCTTTGTCTTTTTCGAACCTGTCCATGAAGTTGGAGTAATTTTCGAATTTTTCTTTTTTGTCCATTACTTCGAAGAGTCTTTCGGCTTGTCCTTCTGTTAGTGCGCATATCGTTACTTTTCCATCTTTTGCGGGGTGAATTCCGTAGAGTGGTAGGATTAGTCCTGGGGGGTATTCGGTGAAACTCATTCCCATTTCGTTTAGTTTTTCTTGGGTGATGACGCTCTCCACAATAGCTCCTATGTTTAGAGAGAAAACTACGTCCTGCATTGATATATCGACGAGTTGACCTTCACCTGTTTTTTCTCTGCTATATAAGGCTTCTATAGCTCCCATCGCAGCGTACACGCCGGAGCTAAGGTCTGCTATGAACATTTTGGGTTTATTCCCTATCATACCCATTAATGGAAGAGTTCCTCCAGTGGATTGTGCTATCAGATCAAAAGCTGGACTGCCTTTGTTAGGGCCTGTTTTTCCAAAACCGCTTATGCTTACGTATACTAGTTCGGGGTTTTCTTCTTTGAGTTCTTCGTATCCTAGTCCGTATTTTTCCATTGCTCCTGGTCGGAGGTTTTCGATAAGGACATCGGATTCTAGAGCTAGTTCTTTCAATATTTCGGCTCCTTTGTCTTTTTTGAGGTTTAGAGTGATGCCTTTTTTGTTCACATTTAGCTGGCAGAACATTTGTTCCATTTCCGGGTCGATTGCTTGAGTCAACAATCGCATTGTGTCTCCGAGCGGTGGTTCTGCTTTTATGACTTCAGCCCCTTTTTTGCCTAGGATTGAACCGCATGTGGGTCCCGAGATGAAATGGGAGACGTCTAAAACTTTTATATCTTCTAGGGTTCCTGTCATGATGCCAACCAAAGTTTGAATTTGTGTTTTAAATAAATATTTCGTTCTTTTTGTTTTTTGGGAAAACTTTTCACCATGCTTTTTCTTATTCTTTGCCGGTAAAATGGTTAGAATATCGTCCATAGATAGAGAGAGTCCCGACCCGGGAATTATTGAGGATTGTGTTAAAGCTTTGAAGGAAGGAAAATTGGTTATATACCCTACTGAAACGGTTTACGGCCTAGCTGGTGATGCTAGGTCTGACAGTTCTGTTTCTAAGGTTTTTAAGGTGAAGTCTAGGTCTTTTGATAATCCTGTATCTGTGGCTGTTGATTCTTTATCGATGGGTCGTTTTGTGGGTGATTTGTCGGAGAGAGAAGAAAAGGTTATAAAAGAACTTTTGCCGGGGCCTTTGACTGTTGTTGTGGGGTCTCGTTCTACGGTTTCTGGTTTGTTGTCGGGGGGTACTGGTGAGGTTGGTGTTAGGATTCCGGATCATCCTGTCGTTTTGGAGCTTATAAGTAGGTTGGGGGGTCCGATTACTTCTACCTCTGCTAATATTTCGGGGGAAAAGGCTCCTTTAACGGTTCAGGAAGCGGTTGATCAGTTGGGAGGGCGTGTTGATTTTGCTATTGATGCGGGAGAGGTGAGTGGTGGGGAACCCTCTACAGTCGTGAAAATTACTGAATCTAGTGTGGAGATTATTCGAGAAGGGCCTGTTTCTAGGTCTGATGTTTTATCTGTGTTGGAGTGATCCGGTTCTGGGGTTTGAGTATCAGTTTTGATAATGATAATTAGGGGTTGATATTTGTATAGAATTCTTTTTTAGATAATTTTGGTAGATGTATTTTACTGAGGTCTGGGTCGAGAATAAGGTGTATAGGAGGGTCAAATATGTGTGAAATGTGTTTAAGGATGCCGCATAACCGGAATTTTTGCGTAATGTGCGGATCGGATTTGCAGATGGTGATTCCCAGTGCCTGAGGAATTAGTCTCTAATCTGCCTTTAAAAGACGCTGAAGAGCTTTGTGAGGAGAGAAACGGTGATTTTGAGGTCAGACGTGGAGAGATTTACGTAGTTTGGAACGACGATGAGTCCGAAGCAGAAAGAGCGCGAAGACGTTAAAAAGAATAATGGATCCACATCGTGGGTTTTTATGTTTTTTTAATTAATCAAAAGTGTAATTTTCAATATTGATTGTTGTAGGAGAGATTTTATTAATATTTCACTTTAAAAAAAATTCGGAGAGTAGTGGTAAAGTGGTTTCATCGATAACCCTGCCTATTTATGCCGTTTTCGTATGGTTGGGAACCTTGTTGTTTCTATTGTTTCTGGTGCTTATGATGAGACATCGATTAGGTGAAAGTCAGAAAAAAGTAGAAAGAGCTATGGATTATTTACAAGATTCGGATCCCCAGGTAAAAGAATCAGTCAGGTATTTAAAAGAGGCTGTGGAAACGATCGATTCTTTGCGTTAAAGATAATCGAAAGTTTCACATTCTCACTATTTTTTGAGGACAAACCAAACCTAAAAAAACCTAGCGTGAATAGAAAGGTAAACAAGGAGGATAGAAAAAATGCCTAGTGATCCATTTTTTGAAGAATTTAAAAAAATTAGAAAAATGTTTCAAAAGGCGATCAGCGGAGATAATATAACTTTCGGAGGGACAAGCCAAGGGATAAGCATCAAACAAATCGGTGACAAAACAAAGGTCGATATTCACGGAGATATTTCTGAAGAAGAGGTAGAGAGACTGAAAAGAAAATACCCAGGTGCGGAGATTAATGTAAACGGTAAAGCTATCGAAAGTTCAGGACCGGTAAAAGTTTTGGATAGGGACGAGAAAGTAGAAGATTCTGAGGAAGATGAGATCCCCCCTCAAGATCTTGCTCTGAAAAGGTTTAAAGAAAAAAAGGAGCAGGAGAAAGAGGAAGAACAATCTTAAACCCTTTTACTGATTCTATTATTTGTTTGCTTGAGGAGTAGTTATGGCTGTCTTGTTTGATTTAGACGGAACGATTCTTGGCGCTCGGAAAGAGAAAGGGTTTGTAAGGAATGAGTGTGCTAAAGAACTTGGCTTACCTGAGATAGAGAATGAGGATTATTACGACACTTTGAGAAACGTTCTTCACAATAAGGAAGTCGACGATCGTGTTCCGATTTTTAGAGAAATTTTTGATGACGAAGAATCTGCTGAACGTATGGCTGGAATTTATCGTGAAGAGTCTTTGAAAAATGCTTATATTTATCCCGACGCTAAAGAGGTTTTGAAAGAAATTAAAGCTAAAAAAGGGTTGATCACCAACGGACCTAGAGAAATCCAGTGGGAAAAAATAAGAAAGTTTGGTTTAGAGGATTTTTTTGATTATATTGCAGTTTCTGGAGAAATAGCAAAATCAAAGCCTGAAAGTGAGATTTTTCGGTTTGTTTTGAAAAAGTTAGAGTCGACGCCTGAAGAATCTCTATATGTAGGTAATGTTCCTGAATTGGATGTTCAAGGTGCTAAGAGTGCAGGACTTATCTCAGTGCTGATTAACAGAGGGGATGAGTGTGCCCCTGATGATATTTTCAAGCACGATCCGGATTACGTGATTGGGGATTTAAGAGACCTTCTCGACATAATCAAATTAGAGGATATAAAATAAGTTTCGAACAATCAACCAACAGGATAAAGGTGTTAATATTGGATTATTATTGCGAAGATTGTGGAAGAAAAATAGATAGAGAAGAGTTAGAAAATTCGAAAAAAATAGTCTGCCCTAATTGCGGATCTTACAGTCTAAGAAAAGCCGATGAGGACGAGTGATTTTCGGGTATTAGTCTTTTGATAATTCTTCAGCCCTTTCAGCAGCTGCTTCAACTGCTTTTTCGATTGCTTGTCGGATATTTTCCTTTTCTAGGATTTTGACTCCTTCGATTGTTGTCCCTTTAGGCGAGCAGACCATATCGATGAATTCCTCCAAAGACTTATCAGACTGCATAGCAAGTTCGGCTGCACCTTTAACCGTTTGGGCTGAAAGATTAAACGCATCACTTTCGGAAAGCCCCAATTTTTCACCCGCATCCCTAAGCGCCTGGATGACCATGAAAATATAGGCAGGTCCGCTTCCACTTAGGCCTGTGATTGTGTTCATTAGGTTTTCTTCGATTTTTGTGGTGGTTCCTAGGTTGTTTAGGGTTTTTTGAATGAATTTTGTGTCTTGTTCGGTGGTTTTGGTGCCGGGGGTGTATGCTGATGTCATTTCTCCGACTTTTCCGGCGAGGTTGGGCATTACTCTTATGGTTCTGGCTTTTGTGTGTTTTTCTAGGTATTTTATCGGTATTCCTGCGGCGAGTGAGATGACTAGTTTATCGCTGTTTAGGTTAAGGTCGTCCAGTACTTTCCCGATCTTGTCGGGTTTTATAGCTAGGAATATTGTTTCGGAGGCTTCAGCGGCTTTTTTGTTGTTTGTGGTGGTTTTCACTCCGAGTTTTTTGATTTTTTCTAGCTTTTCTTTCACCGGGTCTGCCGCTGTTATGTTTTCCGGTTTGATTGTTTCGGTTTTCACGAGCCCTTCTATGAAAGAACTGCCAAGATTTCCGCAACCGATAATGCTGATTTTCATGTTCTCCCTTTTGATTTGTGTTTGGGTTAATAAATTTGCTAGGCAAATAATAAGTTGGAAGGTGAAAATCGAGGGTTTTTAATGATAGGTAATGTGACGAACGCGTTTTTATTAACCTTATTGGCAGGTTTGGCGACCACTATTGGAGCTGGCGTGGGTTATTTTTTGAAAAAGCCGAATTATTCGTATTTATCTGTTTTGTTAGGGTTTTCAGCAGGAGTCATGATTTATGTTTCTTTCATGGAGTTGCTCATGGAAGCTGTGAGAAATGTTGATTTTTTATGGGCTAACGCGAGTTTTTTCGCTGGAATTGTTGTGATTTATTTTTTAGATAAGTTTTTACCTCACTTTCATTTAGATGCGAAGCCTGACACGTTTCATGAGGATGATTTTGAACATCATCGATTGATGGAAGCGGGTGTTTTGACCGCGATGGGTATCGCCCTTCATAATTTTCCAGAAGGAATGGCTGTGTTCGCTGTTTCTTTAGAGTCTTTATCTCTCGGCCTGCCTATCGCTATAGCGATAGCTGTTCATAATATCCCTGAGGGGATTGCAGTTTCCGTTCCCCTATTTTACGCGACTGGCGATAAGAAAAAAGCGTTTTTTTATTCTTTTTTCTCAGGGATAGCCGAACCTATAGGTGCAGTGATCGGGTTTTTAATATTACTACCATTTCTAACCCCCATCATTCTGAATTTGACTCTGGCCTTTGTAGCGGGGGTCATGATTTTCATAAGTTTTGACGAATTATTGCCGATATCCAGGGATTATGGGAACGAACACCTGTCAACAGTTGGATTGTTCAGTGGAATGGCAGTAATGATGATTAGCCTAGCTTTGTTAGGTTAAAAAAAGGATTTCAAAAATCTCCATAATGGAAGGTGACTAATCTCTCTTGGTGTTCAATCTTGTCGATCTTCTCAACATCACCAGTCTCCAACTTCCAATCGAAAACTTCAAAATTTTCTCGAATATGTTCTTTGTCGCTAGACCGGGGGAGGGGAACAACCCCTTTTTGGATCTCCCACCGCAAAACAATCTGCGGAGGGGTTTTACCATATTTTTCAGACAATTCTTGAACCACAACATCATCGAAAAAACGACCTCTAGCAACAGGAGCATAAGCCTCCAAAACCACACCATTATCCTCACAAAACTCTAACAAATCCTCTTGGAACAACCACGGATGAAACTCCACCTGATTCACCGTAATAGGAACTTCAGAAACAGACAAAACCTCATCCAACTGCTCGATAGTAAAATTACTCACACCAACGCTCTTAACCTTACCATCACCAACCAAATCCGCCAAAGCATCCAAACTCTCCCCAACAAAAACCTCCTCATTCGGCCAATGAATCAGATAAAGATCTAAATAATCCGTCCGAAGTCTCTCTAAACTCTTCTCACAAGCCTTCAAAACATCCTCATAATGCAGATTCGTAGGCCATACTTTTGATGTGAGGAATAGTTTTTCTCTGTCGCGGTTTTTTATCGTTTCTCCGATTTTTTGTTCGTTTTTGTATTTTTCAGCTGTGTCTATGAGTTTGTAACCGGTTTTGAGGGCGGTTTTCACTGCTTTTTTGCATGTGTCTCCTCTTAGTTTGAAAGTTCCGAGCCCTATTTTTGGGATTTTGTTCCCGTTTGTTAGTTCTCTTGTCGATGTTTGTTTGCTCATTTTATCGTTTTTTGCGGATTTTTTGGTTATCATTCGTTTTGTAATTGTTTTAAGGTTTATTGGGTTTCTTTTCGAAAATTAGTGGTTATAGTCCCTGTTTTCGAGTCTCTGGATTATTTAAGGGATATAAATGAGAGTGTTTTGTTAGGAGTTTACGGAGTGGTCCGATTAGAAGCCTATAG
>CAYSUV010000066.1:0-6626 GCA_964434275.1 Hadarchaeota archaeon (SeqCode)
GTAGGTCTCTTTTTTTCTCTATTCCTTTTAAAAAATAACTTAAGGTATTTAATCTCTTATGTTAAGTTAAGGATTGTGATATAGAATGGATAAGAAGGGTTACATAGATCAATTCATGGACGATTATAGGCCAACTCTTAATCTTCCAGATCAGGTTAAAATTTTTGACACCACCCTAAGGGACGGGGAACAAACTCCAGGAGTTTCGTTCACACCGGAGCAAAAGGTCAGAATTGCCAAACAGCTAGATGAACTTAGAGTAGATGTTATTGAAGCAGGTTTCCCGATTGTGTCGGAGGGTGAGAAGACTTCGGTGGAGAAAATAGCGAAAGAAGATATAGATTCGGAGATTTGTGGGCTTGCAAGAACTTCGGAAGAAGATATAGATAGAGCGATAGATTGTGGAGTTGATTCAATTCACGTGTTCATAGCGACTTCGGATCTTCACTTAGAGAAGAAACTAGAACTTACCAGAGAAGAAGCTTTGAATGACGCGGTTGAAGCGGTAGAATACGGGAAGGATCATGGTGTACCTATAGAATTTTCTGCAGAAGATGCGACAAGAACGGATTTGGCTTATTTAAAAGAGATATATAAAGCGGTTGAGGGAGCTGGTGCTGATAGGTTAAATATTCCGGACACCGTTGGTGTTGCTAATCCTCCAGCTATGAGGAATTTGACGAGAGAAATGAGAAAATTGGTTGATATTCCGATTAGTGTTCATTGTCATGATGATTTTGGTTTGGCAACCTCTAACTCAGTAGTTTCTGTTGAGGCAGGAGCTGAACAAGTACATGTTGCTGTGAACGGTTTAGGTGAAAGAGCGGGGAATGCTTCATTAGAAGAGGTTGTAATGGCTCTCAGATCTCTGTATGGTCTTAAGCCAAATATAAAGACCGAAGGGTTGGCCAAGATTTCAAACTTGTTGGAAAGATTTACCGGCATTAACGTTCCTCCAAATAAAGCAATAGTTGGTGATAACGCTTTTGCTCATGAAGCCGGGATTCATGTTCATGGTATTTTGGAATCACCTGGGACTTATGAAGTTCTTTCTCCTGAACTTGTTGGACATCATCGAAGATTGGCTTTGGGTAAACATACCGGGAAAAAGTCGGTGAAAAACCAATTGGAAGATTTAGAAATAGAAGCTACCGATGAACAATTAAACGAGATAACAAATCGATTGAAGGAACTTGGAGACAAAGGAAAAACGATAACTGATGCCGATCTTAGAGCTGTGGCTGAAAGCATAATTGGAACATTGCCTCAAGAGGAAGAAGCAGTGAAAGTACTAGAAGCGACAGTAACTACCGGAAGCACCGTCACACCCACGTCGTCAGTCCGTCTTTCAATCAAAGGGGATGAAAGAGTAGGGTCAGCGACAGGGGTCGGACCAGTGGATGCTGCGATTCAGGCCCTTAGGAATTTGATGACTGAGATCGCTGAGCTTCATCTGAAGGAGTATCATTTGGACGCGATTACTGGCGGTAGTGATGCGCTTGCTGATGTGACGGTTAAGTTAGAGGATGAGCAAAATAATCTCTATATTGCTAAGGGGATTAGGGAGGATGTGGTTTTGGCAAGTGTTGAAGCTATGGTGAACGGTATTAATAGGTATTTTTCTGAGAGGGAAAGGAAGTAAAATTTTTAGCTTAGAGTTATTAAGAAGATTGCGCTTATAGTTAGACTTATTATAGCCGCCGGGATGTATATTTTGTACAGGTTTTCTAGTTTCGGGTTAAAGAATTCGAAGCTTACGGCCACGCATAGGTGTATTGGGGATATGAGGTATCCGAAGAAGGCTGAGGTATAGAGTAGGGATATTAGCGGTATGTTTCCGCTTATTAGTGAGGCTAGTATTGAATAACTTATCCCTACAGCTCCGAGGTTATGCCCCATGCTGAATCCGAGCAGTGCTGAGATTAGGATTATTAGGAGGGGTAAGGGTAGGATTCCTAAAAAAATTTCAGATAATGTTTCGGTAAGGCCTGAGGATTGGACCATGTTATAAAAAATTAGGATTCCGAAAACGGCTAGGGCTAGATCGAGGGAAAATCCTTCTTTTACTGTTTTGCGTATGTTTATTTTTTTCTTGGGTTGGCTTTGTGTGAGTGATGTTGTTATTCCGATTGGGATGGAGAATAATAGTGATAGGTAAAACGAGAGGTTTAGGAGATAAGAGAATAGGAAGAAGAGCGCTACTGAGATGAGGATTGGTGATGAGCTTTGGATTAGTGAGTGGGTGGGTTTTGTGTTTGGTTTTTTTGTTTCTGTGGGTGTGTCTTGTTTTTTTCTAATTTCTCTCCAAAGGTAGTATCCTCCTACTGTGAATGCGATGAAAAATATTGGGATTTGGATTATTATCAACCAGTGGAGTCCTATTTTTGCTTCTTGGGCAAGTAGTAATAGTGGCGGTGCTAGGGGGAAGATGATGAATCCGATGTGTCTGAACCAGAGGTTTAGAAAGGCTCTTAAATGTTTGCTGATTTTGATTTTTTTACCTTCTTCGTCTACGATAGGTGCTGAAAGTAAAGCTCCTCCGGGTATAGGTAAAAGTCCGAATATTGCAGGTGCTGCGATTAGGATTCCTCCTTTTGGGACGTGAATTCTAATGTTTTGGATGAGGGATTCTATTTGTCCGGTTTCTTTCATCGAATTAGCTAGGATACCTATGAGAGCCACTCCTATTGTTAGGGCTAGGGTGTCGATTGATGTGCTTGCTTTTTTTAGGATTTGTATGGTTTCTATGGGTGTGAGGTTTTTTTGGGAGAAAAGTGCGAGCACTCCGGCTGATATGAGCATTGCTATGCCGAAGTTTTTCTCTGCTCTTACGAAAAGTATTATTATGGCGAATGATAGTATTAGTCCTGCCAGTACTAGCATTTGGGTTCCTCTGTTATTGTTTTTGGTTGGTTAAATTATGGGAGAAAAAGTTAAGTATTTTGAAAAACTTTAGCTTTCTCTTATTTTTTTCGCTACAGCGTCTCCGACATCGGAAGTGGAGGAGTCTCCACCTAAATCGTAAGTTTTTGTTTTTCCTTCTTCAAGAACTTCCGTCACCGCATTCTCAATCCTATCAGCTGCTTTTTGTTCTCCTAGTTGTTCAAGCATCATGTGACCGGCTAGTATCGTCGCTAACGGGTTTGCTTTGTTTTTACCGGCGTGTTTGGGAGCTGATCCGTGTATAGGTTCGAACATGCTTACTCCTTTCGGGTTGATGTTTCCGCCAGGGGCCAGTCCTAGACCTCCTTGTATCATTGCGCCGAGGTCTGTGATTATATCTCCGAACATGTTTGGAGTTACTACAGTTTGATAGTATTCTGGTTCTTTTACAAACCACATTGTTATGGCGTCTACGAAAGAAAATTCGGTTTCTATGTCCGGATAATTTTCAGCTGTTTCTTTAAAAACATCGCGCCATAAACCATACGAATCGGAAAGAACGTTTGCCTTATCTACAGAGGTCAATCTTTCGTGGTTTTTTTCTTGAGCAAGATTAAATGCGAATTTAATAACTCTCTCCGCACCTTTTCTACTTATAATCCCGATTTGGTAAGCCAACTCATCCCCATCTACTTCTATATCAAGGTCGAATTTTGCTTTATAAATAGACCGCGTGATTTCTAACTCTTCTTTTGTCTTACCTTCTCTCGCTCTTCCGCCCAATCCGGCGTAAAAATCTTCAGTGTTTTCTCTAACAACAAAAAAATCCACATCCTCAGGTCCTTTACCTGCAAGTGGGCAAGGAACATTCGGGTATAGTTTTATCGGTCTGAGGTTAATGTACTGGTCGAAATAGAATCGAAGTTTTAACAATATGCCTTTCTCTAAAACGCCGGTCGGTACGCGAGGATCGCCGAGAGCTCCTAGATATATGGCATCTTTTTCGGAAAGTTTTTCAAGTCCTGCTTCGGGCACGAGCTCATCATTTTCTAGATAATGATCAGCTCCGTACGGGAACTCTTCTAAGTCTAGCTTGAAACCCTTCACTGCATCTTCTGCAGCTTTAAGTACTTTTACACCTTCTCGGATTACTTCAGGACCTGTTCCGTCGCCAGGTATAACTGCTATTTCTTTCGCCATTTTCTAACCCCCCTCTATTAGTAGGGCATCCCTTTTACTTTTTAGATATTTCAGGGGGTTCATATCTCTACATCTAGTTCGAGTTCTTCAACTAGTTCTTTGTACCTGTTTCTCACAGTCACTTCGGTAACGTTAGCGACTTCAGCCGTTGCTCTTTGAGTTCTTCGCTCATTTTTTATCATACAAGCCACATAAATCGCCGCAGCTGCAATTCCGGTCGGGCCTCTTCCAGAGGTTAGTTTTTCCTCTTCGGCTTTTTTGATTATCTCTATCGCTTTTGTTCTTACTTCTCCGGATATGTCTAGTTCGCTTCCGAATCTTGAAACGTATGAGATGGGGCTTGTCGGCGCCAGGTTTATGTCTAATTCTCTTGAGATGAATCTATAACTTCTACTTATCTCTTTTTTATCTACTCGAGATGTTTTTGCAATTTCTTCTAGTGTTCTCGGAACTTGGCATTTTCTACAACCTGCGTACAGTGCAGCTGACGAAACTCCTTCTATCGAACGGCCTCGGATAAGTCCTTTCCTTACGGCCTCTCTATAGATGACTGCTGTGGTCTCACAAGCATTTTCCGGTATTCCTAATTGTGATGACATCCTATCTATTTCAGAAAGAGCGTAGGCAAGATTTCTCTCATCGGCGTCTGAAACTCTAGCTCTCCTCTGCCATTTCCTAAGTCTGTACATTTGTGACCTTTTTTTCGGAGAAAGATTATTCCCTTTTCCATCTCGATTTCGCCAATCTATCTTCGTAGAAAGACCTTTATCATGGATAGTGTAAGTCATAGGAGCACCGCCTCTGCTCCTCTCCTCACGTTGTTCCTGACTAAAAGCACGCCATTCCGGCCCTCTGTCTTTGATGTCTTCTTTGATTACACGTCCGCAGTTACCGCAAACGGTTGAGCTTTTTTGATAATCTCTGACAACGGTAGTGCTCCCGCAGTCAGGGCATTTTTGTGCGTTTCCCTCCGAACCAGTTTTAGACTCTTCCTTAATACTTGATTTAGATTCTACCATGAGGGTCTCCCCGGAACTTTTTCAGGAGATTAAGTATGGTTAGAGAGTTTACCTCCAACCTTTATTTCATAATGCTCATCCCCTAAAAATTTCGCTCCTTTACGAACCTTAGCTCTAGTTCAAGATTTCTAATTCGAAATGGTTTAAAAAAATTAAAGTTTGTGTATATGTTTAGCTTTCATTTGCTTGGCAGTTCGCACCCCTGCGAACAAAGGTTGCGATCGCCTTATCAAAAGAGTTTGACTCATCGTCAAGGATTTTTCTAGTGCGTTTTGGGTTCACTTTCCGCGCAAGGTCCAATACTCGCTCCATGGATGAGTTGCTCGGATGCCTGTCTCTCTCGTTCAGCCATCCAGAGAGCGTACTTTTAGAAATCTTGAGAGCTTTCGCGGCCTCAGATCTGGAGCCAAGCTTTTGAATTAACATCTCCAAAATCCTCATTCGTCCTCGTCGGCTTACGAACTCGGAGATTCCGTCGAATTTCGTTTGCGTTCGCACCCCTGCGAACTATTTGGAGCAAGGTTGTTTTTAAAGAAAGAATTGTTCGCACCCCTGCGAACACCAAACGACCTGCACTCAAAAAACTAGAGAAATAATTCAATTAGGTAAACACGTACAAGTTTGTTTATTTTCGAAATTAACTAGGACGATTTTAAAATATTTTTAAAAATTATGATTTTCCTGATTTTTTAGAGATGACTCATTTATTTTTGAGTTTTTCTAGAATCCCGCCAGCATCTATAATCTCTTGAAGCAGAGGAGGTAAGGGTTCAGCTTCGAATTTTTCTTCAACAGTAGTATTTTTGACAAGTCCCGTTTTCCAGTTTACCTCTATTTCATCTCCTGTTTCGAATTTTTCTTTCACTCCTTCACAAGTCAGTACTGGAATTCCTTGATTGATGGCATTTCTATAAAATATTCTGGCAAAAGATTCGGCTACTATTCCAGATATTCCAGCTGCCGTTAAAGCTATAGGAGCGTGTTCCCGACTGGATCCGCAACCGAAGTTCTTACCAGCAATTATAACATCACCCTCCTCAACGTTTTCAGCAAAATCCGGATTAGCACCTTCCATAGCGTGCTCGGCTAATTTTTCAGGTTGTCTCTCGATTAAATACCTTCCAGGGATGATTAAATCAGTAGAAATATCGTCTTTAAAAACCCACACTTTTGGCATTATATCTTCTCCTCGCTAGTTATCTTTCCAGATAAGGCTGAGGCTGCTACGGTAGTGGGGGAGGCTAAATATATTTCGGCTTCCGGACTGCCCATCCTTCCCTTGAAGTTTCGATTGGAAGAGGTGACACAAGCTTCTTTCGGTCCGAGAATTCCTAAATGTCCACCCCAACAAGTTGCGCAGCCAGGAGGTTCTATAGTCGCTCCAGCATCTACTAATTTGTCAATTATTCCTTTGTCTAGAGCTTCGCGATAGATTTCTTCAGAAGCGGGCGCCACCAGAAGTCTAACACCAGCGGCTATTTTTCTCCCTTCCAAGATTTCGGTGGCTTTCTTGAGGTCCTCAAG
>CAYSUV010000067.1:0-6564 GCA_964434275.1 Hadarchaeota archaeon (SeqCode)
CGTGACTTTGCTAGGAGGGGCTTTTGTAGGGTTTTTAGCGGCATCGGCAGACTTTTTGGGTGCGTTAAGCAGTGGCACTGGTATTCTTTTGGCTGTGAGTATAATTTATCGGCTTTACGAAGAGATAGCGCAAGAACAATTATCGGAAATGTTCCCAGCTGCGAGAAGATTGTTAGGTGGAGAATAAAAATAATTTTATATTCGTAGTGGTTTTAAACAGAGAGTTAATTATTCAACAAGGAGAAGAAAAGGATGAAAAGGATGAAAAGCATGAAAAACTATCGAAAAATAATCATAATCTCAATACTGGCGTTCATGATAGTTGGTTTATCGGCTGGTGCAGTTAGTGGGCAGTCCGAATATGAAAATGAGGAGAAGCAGTATAGGAAACTTTTGAAAACAGTGGACGGGATTATAAGGACAGTTCGTTTGAAAAATGATGTCACTGAGAATGGAATAATTAGATTAGAAAATAATTACGAAACTGTTTTTGAAGAAGAGTTTGACAGACAAAATTATAATCTCAGTCCATCGTCTTTGAATGGTGAAAAAACTGACGGCGTCGAAAAAATGACGCAGGTAAAAAAAGATATAATCGAAAAAGCCGAGTCGGAGGGAATAGAGCTTTCATTTATCTATAACTATTCTATACTGATTATTCTAGGAGTTTCTTTAGGTTTGGCAATTACTGTGAATTTCATAAGTAGAACGGTTGTGGATTGGGATGAAGTGAATAGAGTTAGGGATAAGCAGTCAGAAATTCAGGATAAGCTCAAAAAAGCAAAAAAAGAGAACGATTCTAAAAAAGCACACAAACTTCAGAAAAAACAACAAGAATTCATGCAGCAACACATGGGAACTATGTTCTCCCCGATGAAAACAATGCTTATAATCATAATACCTTTCATCATAGTCTTCCAACTGCTAAGCAGCACCTATGGTGGGTGGGTAGTAGCTTGGCTCCCTTTCAAACTACCATGGCCTGATATTAACTTTTTGATGTTCAGCAGGTTTTTTAAGGGACCGGCAGTTTCTTTGGGTTTCTTCGGCTGGTATTTATTGTCATACTTTGGACTTTCGCAAATTTGTAGGAAGATAATAGTTCCGGGCCAGTAATATTAATTTTATAAGATTGATGTGGGGATATGAAGTTTAGAGATTTTGGGTTATGGTTGTGGTGAGTGGAAATGAAAGAGTCCCAAAAATTATTGGTTGGAGTTTTGCTGGCTGTTGCGATAGTAGTAGGGATAAGTGCTTTTGTTTGGATGGATGGGAGAATTGAAGATGAGAAAGAGACGAGGTATAAGAGAGTTCTTCAAGGTATGGATAAGTCTATTAGTGATTTGCGTTTTGATAGTGATCCTTCTTCCTCGTTGAAAGGGGCTAGGGATAGTTATACAACTCTTGTCGAAAATGAGGGGTTTGAAAATGATTCACCCTTATTTATTTTAGATAACGAGATAAAAGGTTCCTTTCAGAATTTGATTGATAAGAAGAGTAACGCTAAGATAAGCCAGGTTAAGTCTTTACGTAAAGATGTTATTGAGATGGGTGGTAGTCTTGGAGTTAGTCTGTCTCTCGCTTACAGGTTTTCGCCCTTCTTTATTGTTATTCTAACTATTTCGATCGCGTTTATCTCGACAGCAGCTTGCAGAATATTGATAGATTGGGAAAAATTAGAAGATGCTAAAAAAAGTGTTGAAAAATGGGAAGAGAAAATACGAGAGGCTCAAAGAGGTAAGGGTAAGAAAAAACGAAAACTAGAACTTGAAGGCGATAAATTAAAAGAAGCGAAAGAAAAAGTTTGGGCCAATTCAGTCAAACAAGCGTTTTTCTATTTAGCGCCTCTAATCTTAGTTTTACCGTTGTTGAAGTTCGTGTATGGGAGTTGGGTAGTGGTGCGGTTACCGTTTAACTGGTTTAATTCTGGGATGATGCAACAGTTGATTGGGGTTTCGTTTAAGTATTTAGGTTGGTATTTGCTTTCTTTCTTCGGTTTCGCGTATATTTGGAGAGAAGTTCTAATTTCTGAAGAAAAATAGTGCTAGGGATAAAGATGGTAACTGTTGCGATAAGCGGTCTTCATGGAACGGGAAAAACGACGGCCGCTGAAGAATTAGCGAAAATGTTGGATTTACGTCGTGTTTCTGCAGGGTCAATATTTAGAGAAATGGCGGAAGAGAAGGGAATGAGTTTATCTGAGTTTTCAGAGTATGTGGAAAACAATCCGGAGATAGATAGAAAAATAGATGAGAGGACAGCTAAGGAAGCTGAAAAGGATGATGTTTTGCTTGATGCGAGATTGTCCGGTTGGATGGCTGAGGAGGCCGATATTAGGATATTATTGACTGCCTCTTTGGAGGTTCGTGTTCGAAGAATATCGGAGAGAGATGAACGCCCCTATGATGAGGTGAAGGAAGAGACTCTTTCTAGAGAAAGGAGCGAGAAAAAGAGATATAGGGAATTATATGATATTGATGTTGATGATCATTCTATTTTTGATTTGGTTCTTAACACGGAGAAGTTTAATGAGGAAGAAATGATTCAGTTATTAAAACTAGCGATTGAACTTGTATCTAAATAAGAGTTTTAAGGTGGTAAAGTTGGATAAGCTTCCTGCGGATGAAAAGAGAGAAGTTCTGATTAAAGCGAGTGATTATACCGATTCGGAATACGGATGTGAACCTGAATCTCGTCCGATAGAGGAACATTTAGAGTTGGGTGTGATTAATTTGGATAAAGTTCAGGGTCCTACTTCTCACGAGGTTGTAAGCTGGGTTAAAAGATTGTTACATGTTAAAAGGGCAGGTCATGGTGGAACTCTAGACCCCAAGGTTAGCGGTATTTTGCCGGTGGCCATTCAAAAAGCTACGAAGCTTACTCAAACTTTGCTTCCTGCCGGTAAAGAATATGTTACCGTGATGCATATCCATGATGATGTGAGTTCTGATAATCTTGAAAAGGTCTTGGAAGATTTTAGAGGGACAATTACTCAGACCCCTCCAGTTAGAGCTTCTGTGAAAAGGAGGCCTAGGGAGAGAGAAATTTATTATTTGGAGGTTATTGAGCGGGAAGAAAGAGATGTTTTATTGAAAGTTGGTTGTGAGGCTGGTACGTATATTAGAAAACTTTGTCACGACATAGGAGAGGCTCTTGGTACTGGGGCTCACATGGCGGAATTAAGAAGGACTAGAACGGGTCCTTTCGAAGAAGATGAAACTTTGTCCAATTTACACGAACTTGCAGATGCTATCGCTTTTTGGAAAGAGGATGGTGTTGAAGAACCTCTTCGAGATGTCGTTTTACCGGCTGAAAAAACAGTTGAGCATTTGCCTAAACTTGTGATTAGGGATAGTGCCGTTGATGCTCTTTGTAGAGGTGCGGATTTAGCAGCGCCAGGGGTTTTATCAGTAGAGACCGGTATCGAATCCGGTTCCTTATTGGCTGAAATGACTCTGAAAGGAGAATTGATAGCTCTAGCCAATTCGAAGATGTCTTCAGAAGAAATTGTTGAAGCAAACCATGGAGTAGTGGCAGAACCCGAACGAGTAGTAATGGATCCTGGTACCTATCCAAAAGGTTGGGATAAGTAATTGGATAGATTCAACACCTGTTTAGTTAACATTAAATTTCGGTTAAATCTGCGAGGAAAGAAACATGAAATTAATAGCTCTTGCTCTAACCATAGGAGCAACCTTTTGTTGGGGTACATCCCAAGTAATCGGAAAAGTAGCTTTACGTAAAATCAACACACTAGTGTTTAACAATATTAGATTTTCCGCCGCCGTAATTCCCATAACTTTAGCTGCATTACTCCTAGGCTCCGCTAAAAATATAGGGTTAAGTCTACCGACTCTTTCAGCTATAGCTTCGGGAGTTTTCGGCTGGTTTATTGCGACTTCCATCTTCTTTTTCGCTTTGAAGAGAGACTCCGCTCATAGGATAATTCCCTCAGGAAATTCTTACCCTTTTTGGGCGATTCTGTTAGGAGCGTTACTGCTTAAAGAGACGATTACTTGGATAATTCCGATTTCAGCTGTATTAGTGTTCATTGGAACTATACTCTTATCCAAAAGCAGAAGAGGAGAGGAAGGAGTGGAAACTTGGCGATATGGAGTTCCTCTTGCTTCTATCGTAGCTTTTTTGTGGGGTATAAACGCGATCTTCATCAAATTTTCTTTAAAAGGCGGATTAACAATGCTATCAGTTTTGCTGATAAGAGTTTTATCGGCGACCGTCCTATTCTGGATAACATTTTTAGTCCGAAGAAAAGATTTTAACTTTCCAAAAAAGAATCTAGGGCTCAGCGCACTATCAGGACTAATCGCTTTCCCACTCGGAAGTCTACTCTACGTTTCAGCTTTAACAATGGAAGAAGCAAGCACTCTAGCACCCGTCACAGGCGGCACAATCCTATTCGGATTCTTACTCAGCATAACCTTTCTAGACGAAACACCAAATAAAAAAGCTATCTTAGGAATGATGTCAATATTCATCGGAATAATCCTAATGACCTTCTAAAAAACCACAATTAAAGAAAACGACATTTAAGAACGAAAACCAAACAAATAACTTGAGCCGGGGTGGCAGAATCTGGCAATGCGCCAGCTTGGAGAGCTGGTGGCCGTCTATGGCCTTCTGGGTTCAAATCCCAGCCCCGGCGCCATTTTTTATTTAGGAATTTTCGGTTTTTTGCAGTCTGATTTTGAACTTTGCGCCGCCAAGTTCTGATTCTTGAGCTTCGATATTTCCATTATAGTTTTCTAGCAACATTTTTACTAGGTATAGGCCTAGTCCTTTTCCTTTTTCTTTTGTTGAGCTGTACCCTTTTTCGAATATTTTTTGTTTCTCTTTTTTGGGGATTCCTTTACCGTCGTCTTCGATTGTGCAGATAATTTCTTTTTTGTTTTCTTTTGCTCTGATTTTTACTTTGCTTCCTTTTGAGTGTCTAACTATGTTTTCGAGAATGTTTGAGAATACTTCGGATAGTAATGGGCCAGCTTTGACTTTGGTTTTGGGTATGTTTTTGATGTCTATTTTTAGTCCTTGTTTTTTGGTGGTTTTTTCGATGTGTTTTATTCCATCGTTTATTTTTGATTTTAGGTCTACTTTTTTCAGTCCTTTTTCTTGGGTTTCTCGTACTGTTCTGACTTTTTTTATGAGGTCGATTCCTTCGTCGCTGCCTTTCTTTGCTTCTTTGACGTATTTTTTTACTTTGTCTTCCAGGTTTAGGTCTTCTAGAAGTTCTAGGTATCCTTGGATTATTTGCAATTTGTTGTGGAGGTTGTGTCTAAGTAGAGAATGTAAGAGTTCGTCTTTTTCTTTTTCTTCAGTTCTTAATCTAATTGAATTTTGTCGGGTTTTCGAGAGTTTTTCTATTATTGCCATGAAAATGTCTTTCTCTACTGGCCAGTTGATTATTTCGTCTACTTCTCTCCAGATTTTAGGGTTTATCTTATTCGGATTTTTGTCTTGAGTTAGCAGTAGGTAAGGGAGTTGAACCGGTTCAGATTTTTCTTTTAACTTTTTCAACTCGTCACGATTTTTGTGGAAGGAGTTTTCGTCGAGAATGCATAGATCGAAATCCGTATTTTTTATTTTTTTTCCGGGTTTTACGAGTTTTACTTCTTCTTTTTCTGAAAGCCATTTTGAAATTTTTTTCAGTTTCTTTTTTTGGTCAAGAAGTGGATAGACTTTAAGCATGTATACTTCCTAATTGTTATTCTTCTTGATTAACTAAAATTATCCGCTTTTTATCTTTTTATCCGGGCGGGAGGTTTGTGGTTTACGAGCTTTTTAGACTTTCCTAGTTAGAGCTTTTCAATGTTTTATTGTTTGTTATCAGTTTGTTTTAGGGTTTAATTTGGTGGAGGAGTTATTTTGTGGATGAAAGTAATAAGAAAATTAGCTTAAAAACTTGTAAGTAGAAAAACGTTGATTATATGGGGTGATAGGATGGATTGTATTTTGCTCTTGGTTAATGATGAGGAGGATAGGAAAGTTCTTCGAAACTATCTTCAGGAGGATTATGATTTGGTCCTTTCTGATGGTGGTGAAATACCGGCTGAGGGGTTTGATCTTTGTATCTGTGGCGAAGTTTCTTTCGAGCGGAATCGGGACCGTTTGGAGGAGTTAAAGGAGAATGCAAAGCCGGAATTTTTACCGTACTTACTTTTCGCACCTGATGATGGGTCTGAGGTTTTGGAGTCAGGTCTTTTTGATGATTTGATAGATAGTCCTGTAAAAGAAGAAAGACTTATGGGAAGGGTTAGTGCCTTTTTGCGAACTCGGCGGTTTTCTATAGAAAGGGTGGAGTATAAAGAGGCTGAAGAGTGGGAGAATTTTTTGAATATGATTCTTGTTCAGGATATGAATAATAAGCTCGGTGCTACTATGGGGTTTTTGCAACTTATCGAGGAGGAGAATATTCCTGATCGTTATAAATCGTATTTTCGAAAAGCTCTGGATGTTAATAAAGAGGGGATTAATCTAGTTGAACTTATTAGGGAAGCTAGAAGGGCGAGAAAATCGGACTATACTAGTTCTACAAAACTAGTTAAAGTG
>CAYSUV010000068.1:0-6486 GCA_964434275.1 Hadarchaeota archaeon (SeqCode)
AGTCCGGGTATTACACCTGGATGGACGCCTCCTCCAGTTACGAAGGGCATGGATTTGGGGATTTCGTGAAGGTCTTGTGTGACTGCAGTAAGTCCGCGTAGTGCTAAGTCTTTTGTTCCACCTGGGAATTTGCCTCTGTAGTCTGTGGTAAATATCATGTCGGCTCCTGCAATCCTGCTCATTTTTGCATAGAGCCCCATGTCTATCCCTGCTTTTTCAGCTGCGCAAATGTTTCCGAGAAAATCTGGGTGGTAAAGTATTGGAACATTTATCTCAGAATCCTCGGCTAACATTCTCAGTCCGCTGAGTCCAACGGAGCTGTCAAGCATCAATCCATTGGCTCCTTTTTCGACTGCTTTTTGCGCTCTTTCCCTAAGGCTTTTTATTGCTCCTGTTACGTTTGCGGTATAGATGGTTTTTTCTCCAGTTTCTTCCTCTTTTTCTCTAACTACTTCCATGCATCTTTCTATTCTTTCAAAAAATTGGTTATATTCGGGATTAGTCAACAATTCATCATCTTTTATGAGATCTATACCACCATAAGCAGCTTCCCGAAATAATTCAACATGAGTATCTACATCATGCCCAGTGCAAGGCTTAATCATATTGTTAATCAAGGGTCTTTCCGGAACTTCAAGTTCTTTCCGTATACCTTCTATCCCGAATTGAGGTCCTTCAAAGTTTGATAACCATGGTTTTGGAAATCTGGCGTTTATCAGTTTGATTGACCATTTATTTCTGGTGAACATCACTATGTTTCCGGATATGGTTGCTAGTAGCGTCGAAAACTCTGGGGGGATGTTTTCTGCTGGGAAAGCCATTTGGAGGATACATGCGTTAGTTTCGTCTGAGTCAACTGGTATTCTTCGTATTTCAGTCACTTTAGCCGTTCTTTTTCTGACCGTTTCTTTGTTTTCGATTGGAACATCAGTCCAAGTTCCGGTTGATTGTTCTTTTGCGAAAGCATCTGCGACGGGAGTAATCTCATCAAAGGGTGTCTCCAGATAATAAGAAGCGACAATGTTCTCTTCGATATCTATACCGTCTATATTTGATGGGAGTCTAGTCATTTTTCAACATCTACCAACTAGCGAATTTCTTACCTGACAAATCTAATAAATATTTTCTAGATTTTCAAAATAAGAAAAGTGTATCTTTAACAGTCTTTTGAGAAACACTTTCGAAAAATAGGGAAGAAATTCTTAAACAATGTTTTCATTAGTCATCTTTGTGCTCTTGAAATGGTTAAAGATAAGATAATACTTTCTCATGATTTGGGAACCTCTGGGAATAAAGCGGCTTTTGTGACGCTAGGGGGGGAAGTGGTGTCGACTGCATATCAGGAATACGAAGTTAATTCTCCAAAACCAGGATGGGCTGAGCAAAATCCTGAGGTTTGGTGGAAGGCTGTTGTAAACACGACTCAGGAGTTGCAAAGTAAAACAAAAATGGAGAATTATAAGGTTGAGGGTGTTTCTTTTGATGCTATGCTTCTCAGCGCTATTCCGGTAGATGAAGAGGGGAAACCTTTGAGACCCGCTATAATATGGCTAGATACCAGAGCGAAGGAAGAAAGTGATGAATATTTGAATATTTGTGATATTGAAGAAATGTTAGAAAAAGATGTTATTCCACCTCTTTCACCCAAGGACCCAATTCCAAAATACATGTGGATTAAAGATAATGAACCTGAAGTTTTTGAAAACACTTACAAATTCTTAGAAGCTAAAGGGTTTCTCATTCAGAAATGTACGAGTAAATTTGTGACTGACCCGTCCGCAGCTTCTCTAACAGGAACGTATAGTTTAAGTAAGAGGGAAAGAATTCCAGATTTTGCTAGAATCGTAGGTATATCCCCGGAAAAATTCCCCGAAATTAGAGAATCTACTGATATAATCGGAGGGCTAACTGAAAAAGCATCAGAAAAACTCGGACTTTCTGAAGGAATACCTGTCATTTGTGGCAGCGGCGACCCTACAGCATCTGCTATTGGGAGTGGAGCTGTTAGGAATGGAGAGCCTCATATGTATCTCGGTTCGAGCGGGTGGATAGCTCTACATACGGAAGATTTAGACTTTAAACTTTCAGGAGTTGGGACTATATGCAGTGCCGATCCGGAAAAATTTTTGCTAATAGGGCAGAGCGAAAGGTGGGCATCTTGGTATTGGTGGTTCAAGAACGGGCTTTCAGAAAAGGAAAAGGAAAGAGGAAAATGGAAAAAAATCAGCACTTTTGGGATAATGGATAGAAGGGCGGAGAAAGCGCCATCAGGGTCAGAAGGCTTGTTATTTGTTCCTAGGATGTCTGGAGAAAGATGTCCTTTCATCGATCCTATGATTAGGGGAGGTTTTCTAAATTTGAGTTTTAGTCACGATAAAAATGATATGATTCGTTCTGTTCTTGAAGGGGTGGCTTATAATATTAGATGGATAAAGGAGGAAATCGTCGAGATGGGTCATAAAGTGAACGAAATCAATGCTATCGGCGGCGGCGCTAAAAGCGAGCTATGGCTACAAATTATGGCGGACGTATTAAACGAAAAAGTTAGAAAGATGCCCAATCCCGATTATGCCGGATGTATAGGGACTAGCCTCACCGCAGCTCTGGGACTCGGTTATTATGATGATTTTAGTGATTTTGAAGATGTTTTTGATGTGGAAGAGGTTTTTTCTCCAAAAGAAGAGAATGTTGAGAGATATGATGAAATGTATAAGCAATTTAAGAAAGTCCAAGAAAATATTTCTTCTGTTTGCTCCGCTATAAATGAAAAAATTTAAAATTGTCTTTTTAGTGTCTATGAAATCTTATCTAGGGTGAAGAGGGACTAATTTGTCACCTTCTAATTTTGGAATAGTTCTAGTGTTATTTTCTGAGAAGCAGTAAGGTATGTCTTTTTCTAAACCCGCTTTTCGCAAGGCCCGAATTATGCAACCTCGGGATATTTTTTCTTTCCATTCTGGGTTTTCATAGGATAGTAGGGAAATCAAAGCCATGTCGGAAAGATTTTGTTCTTTTAAATAATGAGTGATGGCTCCGGCTCCGATTATGTCTTCCATTGTTAAATCGGTGTGAGCATCGCAAGGAATTTTGAGAAAACTGCAGATGGATTCTTTATTATAGGTTCCGCATGCGATTATTTCTACCTTTTCCGGCTGTTTGTTTTTGAGGTATTCTCCAACAGCTCTTGAGTTTATTAATCCGCCGATTATTATTTCATCCGCTTCTCCCATTTTTGAAATTATTCTCGTTAAGTTATCTGACTTATAGATTACAGCTTTATCTTCTACTGTCTCTCTGTTCATCTCTCGGGGGGAAATGTTGGTGTCGAAACCTTTTACTTTGACCCCCATATTCTCTCCGGCGAGTATAAAATCTTCTTTTTCTTCCCACTCCTCTCCAGCTTTCCTAGCTTCTTCTTCCGAACCGTAAGGAAGGATATATTTTGCTCCGTTATCAAGAGCAGTTGTTATAGAAGTGCTGGACTTATAAACATCTACAAGGACGATAGTTCCACTAGGATTGTCCGGTTTTCCAACCCTAACATTTACTTCCATATTTCCCCACCAAGGTTGTAATCACTTGATATACCTAATTTAAAGTTAAGAGGATTAGGTTTTTCTACTTAGAAGAGCTTTCGTTCAACCTTTCGTATATATCTCTATTATTCCGATAGATGGTTTTGAACTCCTCAAACAATTCTTCATATTTCTCCCGATTTTTCCGATTAGGCTCGAAAGTACAATTAATATCGACCCGCTTTTCAACATCTTTAAAACTTTCAATATAATCCAAACCTACGGCAGCAATCATTGCGGCTCCTCTTACCCCCGCTTCTCTAGGATTTTTGACTTGTTTTACTCTTCTATTGAGAACATCCGCAAAAATTTGGCACCAAATTTCTGAACTCGCACCACCACCTATAAAGTTTATACTTTTCGCTTTTCTCGTGAGATTCTCAAGAGTATCTAGAGCCCATTTCATGTTGAACGCTACTCCCTCATAGACTGCTCGGAGAGCATGTGATCTCGTATGTTCCAAGCTCAGGTTATGGAACCCTCCTCTTACGCTATGGTCGTCTAAGGGAGCGCGTTCACCGTATAGCCAAGGGGTGAAGATAAGGTTTTCAGACCCAGGTTCAATATCTTGGACCAGATTGTCAAAATGTTTGTATAGACCTTCTTTTTCCTCGGTTTCTTGTTTGAACATCTGGTTTTTGACCCATTCTAGACAAGCACCAGCATTTTCTTGCTCCGCCGTGCACAGGTACATTTCGGGGTTTGCACTACAAATACTACCGATATAAGAACTGATGTCCTTTCTCCTATCATAAGTATGATTTGCTATCCAACTGCTCGTTCCTACATAAGCGTGTGTTTGGTACTCTCTAACCGCACCAGACCCGACGGCCGCTGAAGTGACATCCCCCGCTCCCGTAATGACCGGAATCCCCTCCTCAAGACCTAGATCCCTCGCGGCACCTTCGGTGAGAGCACCCGCTATATCAATAGATTGTTTAATTTCAGGCAGTTTTCCCATATCAATATCGTATTTTTCGCAGATTCTGTCGGACCATTCTTTAGTTCTACTGTCCATCATCCAGCTAAGATTTGCGTTATCCTCACTCGTAGCGAAATTGCCGGTGGACTTGTAAATCAGATAATCCTTAGTGTCTAAAAACTTATGAGCGTCTTCATATACCCCCGGTTCGTTTTCCTTTAACCACAAGATGCGAGTTATCGGATCTTTTCCCGCTTTTCCTGGCGCACCTCCAGTTATCCATAAAAATTCCACGAGATTAAAAATATTATAACCAGCAACTTTAAGCAACCCGTCCCATATCTTTCCAGCTTGATCAGAAGCTCTTGTGTCTAACCAGATCATACACGGCATTAAAGGAGTTCCCTCACCATCGACAGGTAAAGTGCCTGCCATTTGGGAAGAATAAACCATCCCTGAAATATCAGAGGGTTTCACATCAGTTGCCTCAAGCAGTTCTCTACTAGTTTCAACAATTGCGTCCCACCAGCATTCTTCCGGGTCTTGTACTGCACATCCCTTTTCAGGATATGAAACTTCGTACTCGCAAGTTTTATGGTCGATTATATTTGCTTTCGTGTCAACTATAGCAGCTTTATCGCTACCTGTACCAACATCATGGGCGAGAATATATTCTTCACCCAGGGTCTCAACCTCCTATTACCCTTATGTCCAAACTCCATATATCTTCCATGGATTATACTTTGAAAACTTATCAAATGATGAAACGAACAGCTAAAAACAAAAAAGGAATCGGAATGTGTCAGACCGCAACCGGTTTAGGGATTTTAGAACATTCCTTCCGTTTCAATTTCTTCAACTTTCCCTTCACCGTCTATTTTCTCTATATGCAGTGGAAATCCTTTTCCCTGATTTGATTCGACCGTTTTTTTGGCAAGGTCAAGAGCTTCTGTAGGATTAACACAAGCTTCTGGAGGAAGAACTCCCTCTTTAGAGATTTTATCTTGCTCCATTAGCATGGCTCCTAAAGCAGCCGGTATGCCTGTACCTTCACCCATACCTTGAGTTTGGGAGGACATTTGAAAAACATAAGTCCTCTCTTCACCCTTCTCATTTTTTCCACCAACGTCAATCCTTAGGCATCCTCGAGGCCCTGAAATATCCGCTTTTTCTAAGAATTCTGGTCTTTTGTCTAAGATAGAAGCAACGGCAAATTCTAAAGGGACAATTTCTTTTCCCTGCACTTCGATTGGGTCTTCGCCGGTCAAACCTAGTCTTACCATTCCTTTGATGTATTTTGCGTATTCGGGGGGTAGAACAAGTCCGAGATTTGTGACTCTCTTTACTCCCTCTATATGTTCTGGAAGGGTTATTGTCTCGGGATGTGGATACAAGTAAACATCGTAAGTCCCAACATCTTTGAACTCTATCGATTCTTCGTAAGATTTTCCCTCTTCACTAAACAAATCCAATCTCTTGTACTTGCCATCGTCATAAACTGGAACCGGCATTTCCATAGAATGAATCCGGTGTTTTACAACTGCAGGACCTTCCTCTTCTTCTCCACCATGAGCGTGGTAAATATCTATCGATTCGACATCAGATAATAAGGAATCAGCACAGAATCTGATCAACAGATTTGCTATACCAGGGGAAGAACCCATACCAATCAAAGCCGAAACCTCAGCTTCCTTAGCCTCATCATCCATCTCCAGTAACTCTTCAGTCGCATCCATATCATCGCAAACATCTACATAATCAATACCAGTCTCAATAACCGCTTCCAAAATAGGAGGGCCAAATTTGTAAAACGGACCTATGCAGTTTAGCACTACGTCTGATTCTTTAATTGCGTTTTTGATGCTTTCCTTGTCGGTGGCGTCCACTTTTACTGCTGTTACTTTTTCTGGGTTTGTTTTTTCCGCTATTTGTTTTGCCTTTTCGATGTTCAAGTCGCCGATTGCTCTTTCGGAGAAACGGTCAGTTGTT
>CAYSUV010000069.1:0-6460 GCA_964434275.1 Hadarchaeota archaeon (SeqCode)
GGCTTATATGGCGTTATTTTTGAATATTTCTTATCACTTTTCTCTGATTTTTTCCTTAGTAGGTGCGATAGGAATTGGGATTTTGTTTGTAATAATTGTCGAAAAGGCGCTTTGGAAACCTTTGCGGGAAAAAGGAGCTGGGAGTATAACTATGTTGATTGCTTCGATAGGTTTAGCTCTTTTCTTGAGAAATTTGTTAATTTTTATTTTCGGAAGTTCTCCGAGGAGTTATAGTATTCCTATATCGAAAGGTATGGAACTAGCAGGGATTACAGTCACAATATCGGATTTAATAGTGGTTGCAGTTTCAGCTGTTCTAATGTTGTTAGTATATTTTTTGCTTACAAGGACGAAGATGGGAAAGGCAATGAGAGCTCTTGCAGATAATAAGCGTTTGGCTAAGGTTTCTGGGATAAATGTGGATCGTGTAATTGTTTTTACTTGGGTAATTGGTGTGAGTTTAGCGGTGGTAGCTGGTTTCTTCTACGGGATTTTGACAGGTGTGAGTCCTAATATGGGATGGATCTTATTGCTTCCTCTTTTCGCTGCGGTAATTTTGGGAGGGATAGGAAATCCTTATGGAGCGATGATTGGAGGTTTGATTGTGGGAGTTTCTCAAGAAATTAGCGTTATTTTCCTCCCTTCAAAGTACAAGGCAGCGGTAAGTTTTGCTTTGATAATTATTCTTCTATTATGGAAACCGACGGGAATATTGGGTGATTGAAAATGGGTGTTTTCCAATTTTTAGTGTCTATTTCCATTACTACAGGTATTTTTACTATCTTCACACTCGGACTTAATTTAAAATGGGGATTTTCCGGCTTACTAGATATTGGGCATGTAGCTTTTCTTTCACTAGGAGCTTACGCAACCGCACTGCTGAATTTACAAGGGGTTAATCTTTTTTTATCAGTTTTAGCAGGGATAATTTTAGCTGGTTTAGCTGGAGCTCTTCTTGGATTCCCTGCTTTGAGGTTAAGGGATGATTATCTTGCTATAGTCACTTTGAGTTTTGCTCAAATTTTGAATCTTATTCTAAAAAATGAGGTATGGCTTACCAAAGGAACGATTGGTCTGACTGGGTTTTCAAGACCGTTCCAAAAGCTAGTTGCTCCTATAAACTATAACTACTTTTTATTAGCTCTGATAGTTGTTTTTATAGTTTTGATTTATATCATTCTGGAAAAGCTGGTAAATTCACCTTGGGGGAGAGTTTTAAAATCAATTCGGGAGGATGAAGTAGTGACAGCTGCTATGGGGAAAAATGTTCTTAGTTACAAAATCCAATCACTGGCTCTGGGCTCGGCAATAGCTGGTTTAGCTGGAGCTCTTTTGGCGTTTAATTATCTCTATATCAATCCGATGTTGTTTGCCCCTATGCTTACGTTTTATGCATGGATAGCTGTTGTACTAGGTGGAAGTGCGGATAATCGTGGAGCGATACTGGGTACTGTTCTAGTATGGGGAGTTTTGTTAAATGGGACGAGATTTTTACCGGATTATTTGCCTTTAGGATCTACTCAATTGGCTGCGCTTAGAATAATGCTTATTGGGCTAATTCTCATGCTATTAATGAGGTTTAGACCCGAAGGGATATTTGGAAACAAGGAAGAATTATCTCTCTAGGAGGTTGCTTAAGGTGTCTATATTGGAGATAAAAGAGGCCAAAAAATACTTTGGTGGGATAAAAGCAGTAGATAATATATCCTTGGAACTTGAGACTAGTGAAATCGCAGGGTTAGTAGGTTCAAATGGAGCGGGAAAGACGACACTTTTCAATCTAATCACAGGATTTCTTTCCCTAGATTCTGGAAAAATATTTTTTAATGGGGAGAGAATTGACGACCTTCCTCCCTATAAGACCATTCGAAAGGGGATAGGACGGACTTTCCAAATCACTAGGGCGTTATCTAGAATGACAGTGATGGAAAATATGTTGCTCGGCCCGAAGAGTCAGACTGGTGAGTCTTGGTGGAGAAGATTTCTTCAAGCTGGAGAAGTTTCAGAGGAGGAAGAAGAATATAGAGAAAAGGCTTATTCTATATTGGATTTTTTTGAGCTTTACGAAATGAGGGATGAGTATGCAGGTTCTTTGTCAGGGGGGCAGAAAAAGCTTCTGGAACTTGCCAGAGTTTTGATGCTTGACCCTGATTTGATTTTGTTGGATGAACCTTTTGCTGGCGTTAACCCTACTCTTGAAAATAAACTTATCGAATATTTGCGTAGGTTAAAGAAGGGCGGTTTGACTTTCATGGTGATAGAACATGATATGCCGTTAATCGATGAATTAGCTGATCATCTCTTTGTTATGAATGATGGAAAGATTATTGCAAGGGGAAAGCTTGAAGAAATTAAAGAAGATGAGAAAGTGCTTAAAACATATCTGGGTGAAGAGGTATGACTGTTCTTAAGGCGGAGAACATCGTGGCAGGATATACAGAAATAGATATTCTCCACGGAGTTTCTATAAAACTTGATGAAGGTGAAATTGTTTCGATTGTAGGTCCTAACGGTGCTGGAAAGACTACTTTGTTGCGCGTGCTTTTTGGATTACTTCGACCCGAGAAAGGAGAGGTCTATTTTAAGGGGGAAGAAATTACCTCCCTTGAACCATTTGATCGAGTGAAAAAAGGGCTTGGTTATGTACCTCAGGAAGAAAATGTTTTTCCCTCACTTACAGTTTTGGAGAATTTAGAGATGGGAGGATATGTAAAAGAGAATATTTCTGAAGGTATTCAGAAAGTTTTCGATATTTTCCCGTCTATCGAGGAGAGAAAGAAAGAAAAAACCAAAAATCTATCTGGAGGGGAAAGGCAAATGGTAGGCATCGGAAGAGCTCTAGTTCTTGAACCTGAAGTTCTGCTTCTTGATGAGCCTGGAGCGGCTTTAGCTCCCGACCTAAAAGATATGGTTTACGAAAAGATTAAAAAGATAAACAAAACTGGAACTTCACTCATAATAATTGAGCAAAACGCTAAGAAGGCTCTAAAAAACTCGAACAGAGGATATGTTTTGAAAATGGGGGAGAACGAGTACGAAGGCAAGGGTAAAGAACTATTGGAAGATAAGGATATTTTAGAATTTTACCTAGGCGGATAAAAAATTATTTTAAAAACCGACCTTTTGTTTCCATTGAATGCCCTCTTTTGCAAATATAGACATATGGAGAAACCCGACACAATTCTGTAAGGGTATCCTATTGCAAATACAAATAAAAAAATAAAAAAAATGAAATAGAGAAGATGTCCATTTCGAATTAATGGAATTTTCTATAAATCCAAGGGAATTTCTTTGCCGTATTTGATTTTACCGTTTTCAAACCACCAAGTTTGAATGGAACCTGTGGTTACATCTCCGACGTTGTCATAAGTTATTTGGCTAGAAGCTCCTTGGTAATTTATCTCTTTGCCTTGCTTCAGGAGATCAATAGCCTCTCCCAGGTCAGATACTTTCTGTCCAGGGGGATTAGATACCGAGAGTATATGTTCCTTAATTTTGGATCCATCGTATACACCTGCTTCTTGCGTAGCCAAGGCTGCGATAGCAACTGCGTCATATGTATGTGGGGAGTATATTCCTGGACTTTCTCCGTATTCTTCTTTGTAACTGTTCTCATAGGATTGGTATCCGGCTCCACGGGTAGCTTTGGGAGTAGTGCCTTTCAAGCCTTCCACAACTTTATCTGATCCTGCCGCATCTGCTAGGTTTTCGTCTTCAAGTCCTTCTGATAACAACCAGTCAGTATCATCCATCACTCCTTGCTGGTACGCTTGTTTCAAGATTTCTCCTCCGTTCTTATGGTAACAGCAGAGAACGATTACATCTGGGTCATCCTTTGTGACCTCGTCTATGATTGTCGTAAATGTAGAGGTATCCTTATTGAAGGCTTTTTGTGTAAGTATCTCTCCACCTCTCTCTTCAAATTCTCGAGCAAATATTTCGGCAAATCCTGTTCCATATGTATTGTTTAGAACCAGTGTCGATGCAGTTTTGTAGTTTTCGTTTTCCGCTATTTTTGCCATTGCAGTAGCTTGTAGAGTGTCAGAAAGACATGTTCTGAAGAAATAACCATTGTCCTCGTAGGCGGTAAAGTATGCACCAGTAACGGATGGTCCGATTTGAACTACTTGGTTTGTAATGCTTTTGTTCAGGATCGCTTTGGAGTCTCCACTGCTGGCGGGACCTACTATCACTTGAACGTTGTTGTTCTGGATTAATTTTGAAGCCGCATCTACGGATGCTGTGGGGGAAGTTTCCGTATCCTCCAAAACTATATTGATTTTTTGATTATCGAGTATTCCACCGGCATCGTTTATCTCTTTAGCTGCGAGCTGACCACCGTTTGTCATTGAGTCGGATATAAAGGAAAGGTCACCGGTTAGAGGCATCATCAGACCCATCGGTATTTTTTCACTTGTTTGATTTTCAGGGACATTTTCCCCTCCACCTTGCGAGTAGGTGTAATATCCACCTGCAGCAATTGCAACTATGACTATTATTATTCCGATAGCCGCGGCAGTTCCTATACCTTTATCTTTCAAGTTGTTTCACCTCCTTTAATGAAATCTTTTGTATTTTGTGTGCCCTTCTTTTTTCTAAATGAGGCCTTTAAATATTCTTTTATCGGGATAATATTCCTATATATTGTTATGAAGTTCTATCTAGATGTTTCAATTGTTGAAGAGGTCAAGATTTTTCTGTTTTGTTAACAGTTTTCGTGGGGGTTTCTTTTTTGTGAACTTTGCTAGTTTTTAGATTTTGTTTTTTATTTTCGTTCTAATCGACGGGAAGTATTTTCACTGCAGGAACTAAATTTGTATCTCCTACAGATAAAAGAGAATATAAAGAAAAAGTTTAGAAATTGTTTTGTATGATTGATCTTAGAAGTGATACATTAACAAAGCCAGTGCCAGAGATGCGTGAAAAGATGGCACGGGCGGAAGTTGGAGATGATGTTTACGGGGAGGACCCGACCGTAAATAAGCTCCAAAAAGAGGTCGCTGAAAAGTTCGGAAAAGATTCGGCACTTTTCGTTCCTTCTGGAACAATGGGGAATCAAATAGCGATAAATATTCATACAAATCCAAGCGACGAAGTAATACTAGACTCCGAATCACACATCTATAACTTCGAAATGGGCACAATGGCCAAATTTTCAGGGGTTATTCCAAGAATTATAAAAACAAGTGAGAAGTACTTACCGATTCAAAATCTCGAAGAAGCGGTGAGGCCTGAAAAATATTACTTATCAAGAACTGGTTTGATTACGATTGAGAATACTCACAACGTTAAAGGTGGAGTGATTTATCCGGAAGAAAGAAAGGAAGAATTGGTAAAATTTGCCGATAAGAATAATATCCCAGTTCATATGGATGGTGCTCGTATTTTCAATGCGGCGGTAGAAACGGGAAAATCAGTAGATGAACTTGTAGAGGGAATTGATTCTATAATGTTTTGCTTTTCTAAAGGTTTAGGAGCGCCGGTAGGGTCAATGTTAGTCGGAAATAAAGAATTTGTAAAAAAAGCTCGGAGAATAAGGAAACAGCTAGGCGGAGGAATGCGACAAGTAGGAATCATAGCAAAAGCTGCATTATACTCTATTCGTAATCATGTCGAACGACTTAGAAAAGATCATCGAAATGCAGAAGTTTTAGCGGATTTGATTGGAGAATTGAATGGTATGAACGTTGTTTCTCCACAAACCAATATTCTGGTGGTAGAGTTGGAAGATTCAAATATAGAAGTTTCCGAATTCATCGAAAAACTTGAAGGTAAGGACATACTTGCCGGTTCTATAGGTCCGAGAAAAGTCAGGTTCGTCACACATTTAGGGATAACTAAGAGTGATGTGGAAAAAGCTGGAGAGGCAATAAGAGAAATTATCCAGTAAGTCGCTTAATTTTCCTAACCGTATCTTTGGCAAAGGTAAATACCTAGCAATGCTATTATAGCGCCTAATACCGTTAAGGTCGGTGGCACTTCATTTAGAATAAGAAAGGCTAGAATAGAAGCCCCGATAGGTTCCCCAAGCAAACTAACAGAAGCGACTCTAGCCTTCACATATTTCAAAGCCCAATTATACAAAGTATGTCCGAACATCGTGGGTAAAATCGCCAACCCTAAAAATATTAGATACTCTCTGACCGGATAAATGCGAAAAGAAGTTGAAAAACCTAATGAGAATAGGAATAAAAACATGGTTGAAAATCCATAAACTGCGAACACGTAAGGCACTATGGAGAGTTTTTGTCTCAACTGTTTGCCGCGGATAATATACCCTGTAACAGCTATCATGGCGAAGAGTGCTAACAGGTCTCCGAAAAAACTCCACTTACTATGACTGTAATCAGAAAAAGTCATAATGCCTACACCGGCCAGAGCGATGATAATTCCTAGATAACCAAATTTTGTTGTTTTTTCATCAAGATATTGGCTCGATAACCAGGCTACGAGTAAAGGA
>CAYSUV010000070.1:0-6437 GCA_964434275.1 Hadarchaeota archaeon (SeqCode)
AACTTGTTCAAAGAGAAATTCACGGAAATCGCAGATGATCCAAGAATTCACGAGAATGAGATAAGGATTAGGGTAATAGGAAATAAGGAGAGCCTTCCTCCACATGTCAAAGAAGCAGTTGAGAAAGCTGAGGAAGCAACTGAAAATTATGGCGAGTTCGTTTTAAACATCGCAGTTAACTATGGTGGGAGAAAGGAACTGGTGGAAGCCACAAGAAAACTTTGTGAGAAAGTGGATAAAGGTGAAATAAAACCAAGTGAAATAGATGAAGAAATGCTTGACGAGCACTTATACATGAGCGATCTTCCGGACCCCGATTTGATTATAAGAACGAGTGGTGAAGAAAGGCTTAGCGGATTCCTATTATGGAAATCAGCTTACAGTGAACTTTACTTCTGCGAAACTAACTGGCCGGCCTTTACAAAATTAGATTTCTTGCAAGCTATATCTGATTATCAGAGTAGAGAAAGACGCTATGGTCGATAAGTGGTATCCCCCTTCTTTCGGTCCTTATTTTCTTTTATTAAGACATTAAACGAGGGTATAGAGGGATTTCTTTGTTAAGGGAAGGAAAACTTTTAGTTATGTTTGCGGCGATTTCTTCCTTTAGCGTAAGTATGGTTTTGCCATATATACCGCTTTTTGGGAAAGAGATAGGCATGCCGATTTGGCTTGTGGGGTATCTCATTTTCGCTTATTATGGAATAGAAGTATTGACACGGATCCCGATTGGTTTTTTGAGTGATATATTTAGTTATACTTTCGTTATTCTCGGTGGATCATTAGCTTTTTTAACCGCTTCGATATTGTATCTATACTCTTCTTCTATCTGGTATTTACTCCTTTTGGCGCAAATTTTCTTGGGGTTAGGAATTTCGATAACATGGGTTACAATACCTTCTCTAATAACCATTTTAGAGAGTTCACTTTCAATCTATACATTTTCAGTTGGATTAGGCTGGCTTATGGGTCCATTGGTGGGAGGGTTTATAAGGGATCACTTTACTATGTCTATACTTTTCTTTGTGTTTCTCATATTATCGATTCCTCTCATTTTTTTGGCTCTTTTATTTGGAAAGGAGACGGAAGAGTCGTTTTTCTCTGTTTATTCTGAGAGTTCTGCAAATTTTGGAGAATCAGAAGATTCGCCTGTAGCTGTGACTTCAATTCCGGAGTTATTTTTGTTGTCTGTAAGGTCTTTTTCTGATGCTTTCGATTTGTTGAGGAAAAACAGGAGGATTATTTTAGCAGCTTTAGTTTCTTTTGTAATGTTTATGGGATTTGCGATGGTTAATTCTTTAATTCCTTTAAGATTGGATGAGATAGGGTTGACATCTTTTTTGATTGGTTTATTGCTTACCATACGGACGGGCGCCGGCACTGTGATTCGCTTAGCTTCAGAAACGATCTTAAGAATTGGGGAAAAAGCTTCGATATTGATAGGTGGAACTATACTCTCTGGTGTTGTTATTTTGCTAATTTCCAATATTTCTTATTTTCCACTTATAGTGATACTGATGATAGTTTGGGGATTAGCTGGCGGGGTTTATCTTCCAATAGTCTTCAGTTTGATAGCTGATTCGACAAGTGAATCTGAGAGGGGAATTGCAATGGGTTTAAGAGGAACGATGGGAACCAGTGGCTCAGCAATAGGGGTTTTAGTATTTATGAATTTAGCGGGATTATTCAGCATTACGCTTTCCTTAATCTTGTTCGGGATTTTCGTTCTAACTTTTTCGATAATTTTGCTAATTTATTGGCGATTAACTTCTACTTAAAAAGGTGCGAAATCCTATTTCTAGTTTATTATTAAAGAATGCAAGGGGTTGAGAGAACTTATTCCCCTTGGAAATGCATGTGAACGTCTCTCATCTTATTGTTTATAGCTAGGTTGACTAGTAGGGGTGTTATTGATTCGATTACAGAAGACTGAGACAATTCGCCTCCATCTAGAGCTCTGAGTTCGGACAAATCATTTACGATGTTCATCACTTGCTCTTTAGCGTCTTCATCATCTCCGCAAACTACCACATCACAAGATATTTCTTCTCCGACAGTATTTAGAGGGCTTGCAGGAACATTCTGAAATGCTGATATAACTGTTCCTTCACAGTTTGCTTGGATTTCCTCAGCAGCACTTCCCGGTTCCGGTGGGTTATATTGAAAGTTTTTTCCTTCTTTTATCATTGGAACCAAAGGAGAAACAACTATCTTATCCTCCAAATTTAAATCTTCAACTGTGGAAGGGGCATATTTGTAAGGTATAGTTACTATTACTATTTCACTATTTTCCGCAGCTTCTTGATTTTCCATACCAGTTATTTCAACATTTTCGAATCCGAGTTCCTCTAATTCTTCTCTGTATTCTCCTGCTAACATCTGAGCTTTATCTTCTTTTCTTGATCCTACTATTATGCTGTATCCTGCCACTGCAGCTATTTTTATAATACCGGCACACATGTCACCTGTACCGCCTAAAGCCGATAAATCGTACATCGAAACTGTTCACCTCCTACTTTTTTGATTCTATCTTTTCGATTGTTCTTTGACTTGGTTTTGATTAGCAATCGTTATAAAAATACTTTTATCCAAATACCGGTCTAATAAATTAAAAATCAAGACGAAATAACATCGACGCCTTTATCGACCGAAATCTTGGCGGAAAGCGGAAGCTTCATCTTAGCGCGACGCAAGGCCTCTCGTCCTGCTTTGTAGAACTCTCGAGGTGTCTTAATGCTTATTATTTCTTGACCGGGCGAAACTCTAGCTGCTAAACTGACCGGCCGGCCGAATGATTTACGCATGCCGTCTGATATTCGATCTGCTCCGGCTCCGAGGGCCATAGGGTTTTCTCTTAGCACTTGGTGTGGGTAGACTCTGAGTTTTAAGTAGTAGTTTTTTTCTCCTGCGGTTTTCATCATGTGTCGGTTTGCTGAGACTCTTGCTGATTCTAGGGCGGTGTGTCTGATTTGTCCTTTTTCTGTTGTTTTGAGTGAGAGGTGGATTGGGAATTTCGTGTTTGGGTCTCCTCTTTCGTAGAATGTTATTCTGTTGCCTGGGAGTCCTGTAATGTATTCTTTTCGGGTATATGCTTGGCTTTTTTGCTCTCTATATGCGCTGGCTGGTTTTTCTGGCATTTTTTATCCCACCTTAAACTTGCTTACACCCATATTTATATTTGTGATGGTATGAATTGTTTTTCTGGATGTAAAAATGTATGTTGTGATAGTAGGAGGTGGACGGACCGGACATCGATTGGCTAAACGGTTGATTAAGAGAAATCATGAGATATCTATCGTGGAAGTTGATGAGGAGAGAGCGCACGAGCTTGCTGCGGAGCTAGATTCGCTTGTTATTCATGGTAGCGGATCTGATATAGATGTTTTAAAAGATGCTGGTGGGGAAAAAGCAGATGCTTTGGTAGCTGTAACGGCTTCTGATGAGGTTAATTTCATGGCGGTTAAACTCGCGAAGGAACTCGGTATAGAGAGGGTAATCACTAGGGTTAATGAGGATAAGTTGGCCGGTGCTTTTGAGGATTTAGGGGCGGATGCAGCTATAAGTTTTGTTGATGCTGTTGTGACTCTTTATGAGAAGGCGATAACTGGTCCAGAGATGTATGGGCTTATGAGTTTGAGGGGTGGGGAAGCGGAGGTTGTTGAGGTTTCTGTGTTGGAAGAATCAGAGGTGATCGGTGAGACGATAAAGAACCTAAACTTGCCTGACTTATGCACTGTGGCTATGATTACGAGAGCGGGTGATTTGATTCCTCCGAGAGGGAGTACTCAATTTGATGAGGGGGACCGTGTGGTTCTTGTGGGGGAATCGGATGCTGTTATGTCTGTGGCTAAGCGTTTTCGTGGAAAGTGAATTCTTTTCTTCTGATTAGTTTTGTTGTTTTTATTGTGTTTGCTGTTTACTCTATACCAGATTATGTTCATAGAAATGCACGTTTGTATGAATAATATGAAAAAATATGAATAATATGCCTCATCTTTATAGGTAATATAAAAAAGAGTATAACAGTATATTTCTCTTCAGATACAATGGTAAGAGAAAAATGGAATAGTTTCGGTTTGAAAGGGTTATTTTTCGATATAAATATCGAAGAAGCTCTTGCTTCCGGAGATTTGCACGAAGTTGGAAGATTGTTGAGAAATTTTGGAGACTTTTACTATGAATCGGAAAAAGAAACAGGAAAAAGGCAAAAATTTTCGAATTTTGAAAAATCTTCGGCGAGAAATCTGACTAGGAGAAAATCCTTAGACACTCGAGAGGATCGAATAAAGTAATTAGCAGCTGAGTGGATGGACTTATCTTCCTCAAACTGAAAGTAAGCACGATAAAATTCTGCTCTGAGCAGTTTTAGAAATTTTTCAATAATCTATAAACTGTTAAAAACGACGACGATTTTCATATAGAATACATAATTTTTCAATAATATTAGGATAGGAAAATAAAAAATAAATAATAAGCAAAAAAGTAGTTGGAAACAATGACTTCAAGAAAAATCCAAAAAAGTAGAAGTGGAAGTTATCTAGTTTCTCTACCGAAAGGTTGGGTAGAAGAAAGTGGACTTGAAAAAGGCGACCGAGTAGAAATAAAGAAATCAGAAGATGGCTATCTTACGCTACTCCTTTCAGATCAAAAAAGGAAACTCAGCTATGGATTAAACTACGAGGATTTTCCAAACCTTAGAGCACTCGAAAACACCATTAAAGCATGTTACATGCAAGGGGCAGAAACAATCAAAGTAAAATCCGAAAAAGAGGCGATGGCCCAGGAAAAAGACAAACTAAGGCCGATAGTTCTTGATTTGATTGGGTCGGAAATATTTAAGGATCGGCCGAATCTTATTTCTTATAGGGTTTTGGTGGATCCTACTAAGTTCTCTATAGATAATTTGACTCAGAGAATCTATAATCTTGTGACTTCGGTGCATGAGCATGCTGTTGAGGCTTTGAAGAGTGATAATCCTGATCTCGTTTCCGGTGCTTCTGAAAGGGGAAAGGATGCTAAGAGGCTTTATAGGCTGATGATTAGAGAACTCAAAATCTCTGCTATTGATAGAGAGGTTGCTGAGTCTATAGGAATAGAGGGAAAGGGTGACGATTTGGTTTATACGATTGCAGCTAGAGACTTGAGTAGAATGGCGCATCACGCTGTGAGGTTTGCTGAACTTGTAAACCAATCTGGTGAAAGACTATCTGAGGAGGATATAGATTCTCTTCTGGAGATTTCAAATGTGGTTTTAGAGATGGAAGAGAGGTCTGTTACTTCCCTCCTCGAAAAAGATATCGGACTTGCGAGTGAAATCGTTGAATTAATGGATGAAGTTAAAGAACTCACAGATCATTACGTCAATAATCCTGCCGAAGGGAGCCTAGATCAGAAATCTTGCGATGTTCATACGAAAGGTTGCTTGGATCCAGCGATGTGTGATTTAAGGACTTCACTTTCTAGAAATCTGAGAAGAATAGCTGGCTACTCCGTGGCAATTGCCGATAATGCAACTGTCGGAGCGGTAAGCAAGTTTCAAGAATAATAAATTTCTACCCATAGAGAGCTTCTAAATCCAAAATTAATTAATAGGGATCGCAAGGGGTCAGACCTTTGCGCAGGGAGCTTCCCGTGTTTTCTTAGATGAGGGGAGGGCATAGATTTGCTGTTGCCTGACCCCTTGCGTTAGACTGAGATAATTGTTTAGCTTTTTATCTCGGGAACGGCTACGACTTTTTCTTTAGCTAGTTCGTAGGCGTTGTTGTGATCTAATATTCCTTTGTCGGAAGCCATTGCTCTTTTTAAGAGTTTTAGTTCGATTTGTTTCTTGAGGTTCCCTATTGTTAGAGCTCCTATTCCATAGAGGTTTTCTTGGATTTGCTCCATGTCGGCGTTCGGATCTAATCCTTCTATTCCAGTGGGGGGGACAGCATTCGTGTCGACGACAACTCTTGTCGTATCGTCTAATTTCTCTAAAACTTCTGAGGAGAGAGTCTCAATTCCTTCAGCTCCTGTACTCAAAATAAGGTCTGCGTCTTGAATTGCTTCAAATTTTGTTTCATTATTTGTGGTTACCATTCCCTCAATTTGGGTTTCGGCTCTTTCGGAAACTTCATCGGCAACATCGTCAACTTGATCTGCGGTTTTACCCCAAGTTTCGGTAAGGACAGTTTCGGCCCCAGCTTTAGCGCATAATTCTGCGGCTACTTTACCTACAGGGCCTGTTCCTGCTATTATTGTTGCTTTTTTTCCTTTGAGATTGCCTTCGCGGAGTTTTGATAGTCCTGCGTTTGCTTTTGCTACTAGTGCACTGGCTGTTGTGTATGCGCCTTGGGGATCTACGACAACGGAGGCTTCGAAGGGTTCAAACATTGCTTCTTCGGTGGCGTCTAGGACTTTTTTCACTTCTTTAAAGTCTGAGCCTCCTAGTAAGAAAC
>CAYSUV010000071.1:0-6383 GCA_964434275.1 Hadarchaeota archaeon (SeqCode)
CAGAATATAAATGATGATCGGTATTTATCAGACCGGGCATTATTATTTTTCCAGAAGCATCCAGCTTTTGTTTAATTTCATGTTTTTCCTCAAGTTTCGAGGTTTTACCAAAGTCCACGATTTTATTGTTCTTGATCAACACTCCTCCGTTCTGAATTATGCCAAACTGAGGATTCATTGGAACAAGAGTCCCTTCGGAAACAAGAATATTATTACTCATTACTAACCTCCCTTGATAATGTTTTAAGATGAATTTTTTATTTCCGTGCCGCTTTTTCCTTCAACTGCTTCGGCAGCTTTGTGTAACGAAGCTATAATTGCTCTCTCCCCACCACTTTCAATGAATTCTATAGCTGATTCTACTTTAGGTTTCATAGAACCTTCTCCGAAATGACCTTCCTCCAGATATTTTTTCATCTCTTCTAATTCAACTTTTTCTAAAATTTTCTGATTCGGCTGGTCATAATTCAAGGCCACTCCGGCCACATCTGTTAGTATTATAAACAACTCAGCATCCAGAACTTCAGCGACTTGTTCCGCTCCAAAATCTTTATCCACCACTGCTGGGGTTCCAATATATCTTCCGTCTTTATCCACTACCGGGATTCCACCTCCACCTGCGACAATAGGCACGATATGTGCTTCATAAAGTTTTTTTATCGCACTTTTTTCTGCTATGTCGATAGGTTTAGGGGAAGGTACTACTCTTTTCCATTTATTTTCTTCAATCTCTTCCATATTCCATCCTCTATCTTTCTCCAAACGCTTAGCTTCACTTTCATTGTAGGAAGGACCGACTGGTTTGTTCGGATTTTCGAAGGCTGTGTCATTTTCATTGACGATAGTTTGGGTTATCATAGTTGCTACGGGAATATCTGGGTGTCCGGCTTTTCTAAATACTTCGTCTAGACTTTGTTGAATCATATAACCGATCATTCCTTGGCTTTGGGCCCCGCATACTTCCATTGGCATCGCTGGAATTCCTTCTTTTTCCCCTGCATCGTTTTGAAGAAGTATCGTTCCGATTTGAGGGCCATTTCCGTGAGTGATTACGACCTTGTATTCTCCGCTGAGAATCATGTTTCCGATTACTTCGCAAGTTTCTTGCACGTTTTGGAGTTGTTCTTCGTAAGTTCCTTTTTGCCCTTGTTCAAGGATTGCATTTCCTCCAAGAGCGATAACAACTCTGGTTTTTTCTTTTTCCATGACGTTTCCTAGTTGTATTGTCTTTTTCTTGGTCAATAAAATTTGTATTTCAGGTGAAATCGGGGGATTATTTCATAAATCTTAAACATTTAAACTATTACGTATAGTTTGCTTTCGAGGTAAAAGCATGTCAGAGAGAGAAGAGATATCAGAAATGTTGGAATCGTTAAGAGGAAATGGGAGAACTGCATTAACAGAGTATGAATCTAAACAAATTTTGTCTAAATGGGAAGTGTCCGTAACCGATACGAGATTAGCTAAGAGCGAGCTTGAAGCGGTTGACGCAGCAAGAGACTTGAAATATCCAGTAGTTATGAAAATTTCCTCACCGGAAATAGTGAATAAGAGTGAAGTCGGAGGAGTCAGAGTAGGAATTTCTTCGGAAATAGAGGTCCGACAAGCATTTGAAGACCTTAAACTCAACGCGAAAAGTGTCTACGAAGAAGCGGATATTCAAGGTGTCGTAGTACAGGAATATGTTCCTGATGCTACACAAGTAGTAATTGGGATAATACAAGACCCTTCTTTCGGCCCGACTTTGACATTTGGTCTAAGTGGTGTCTGGATTGAAACATTACAGGATTTAAGCTATAGGTTAGCTCCGGTTTCAGAAGGGGATGCTGAAGAAATGGTGAGAGAAGTTAACGGATATCCGATATTAGCTGGATCTGAAGATGAACAACCGGTTGATATAGAGGGAATTGTAGATGTTATAAAAAAGACAAGTGAACTTCCAGTTGAATTCAGAGAGATATCAGAGGTGGCTTTGACTCCTGTATTTGCTTTCCCAAGAGGGGAAGGCGCAATAGTTGTAGATGCCCATATTACTCTGAAAGAATAGTTGAATTTAGGTTGAGTTGGGATAGAACTGGCCTCTTCCTGGATTCCCGATAATTTTCCCGTCAGTTGAGATTATCTCACCTCTAGAGATAGTTACATTAGGGACACCTTTGACTGTGGTTCCTTCAAATGGAGTCCAACCTACTTTATAATGAATATTTTCGTCATTTATTTCCATAGTTTTCCCACGGTCTATAATTACTAGGTCTGCATCAGTACCTTCCTCGATGGTTCCTTTTTGAGGATACAAGCCGAATATCTTAGCAGGATTGGTACAAAGAGATTGAACCAAACGGTTTAATGTTATTCTTCCTCTTTCAAAACCTTCTGAAAACATTAAAGGGAGGAGGGTTTCTACCCCCGGGATACCTATTTGTGCATTCCAGATATTTTTCTCACCGGCGTTTTTTTCTTCGTGAGTTCCAGGGGCATGATCAGTTGCTATTGTATCGATTACACCTTTCGATAGATAATTCCAAAGTTTCTTTAAATCTTTCTCAGTTTTTAGAGGTGGATTAGTTCTTAGATACGGACCTTTCTCTTCCAAATCTTTTCGGGTTAGAAGTAAAAAATGAGGACAGGTTTCTGCCGTGACTTTTCTATAATCGTTTTTTGCCCTCTCGATTCGCCTTGCTCCTTGTCTAGAGCTTATGTGGGCGAAATGTATAGGGCATTTGGTATATTTTTGATCTTCTATAACTTTTACGATTGCTTTTTGCTCGGCTTTGTTTGGTCTGGAATCTGCGTGCGCTAGAGGGTCTTTTCGTTCTTTTTGTTTTATTTTTTCTGTTCTTTTTTTGATGATGTGATTGTCTTCTGCGTGGATGAAAGCTTTTCCTTTGACCTCGTTTATTTTTTTTAAAAGTCTTCTCCTTTCTTCTCTTTCTATTTTGTAAGGATCACATGTGAATATTTTGAATGTTTTTATTCCGAGTTCCACTGCTTTTTTGATGTGATAGTCGGCTTGCTTGGTCATGTTCCCAGCGTGTAGGCTGAAGTCAATAAGGCTATTTTTTTCTCCTGATTTTATCGCTTTTTTTATCTCCTTTTTTTTCAATACTGGTGTATCTAGAGGCATAGATATTATTGTTGTAACTCCTCCGGCAGCAGCTGCTTTGCTTCCGTTCTCGAAATCTTCTCTCTGCGAGTATTTTCGATCATAAAAATGGCCGTGGGAGTCTATTACTCCTGGGAGAACTATTTTTCCTTTGGCGTCAATGTGCTTGTTTCCTTTCGATAGTTTCTTTTTAGAAATTTTACTGATTTTCCCGCTTTCAACTTCAAGATTTCCTTCGGTTAATCCAGTGGGTAGAAAGAGTCGAGCGTTGCTTATTGTTAATTTGGACAAAAGACCACCGATTTTACTTTTCTACTTCGTCCACTGCTTTCTTGATGTGTTTTTTCTTTACAGTTTTCACTCCTTCTTGCTCTGACTTTCTTATCGCTTCTTCAGCTATAACTGTTCCTAAGGATTCTAATATGGCACTGAGTTCTATGGAAGCATCCTTAGATACTCTGTTCTTTCCGGCTCTTCGGATTAATCGTTTCATGGAAGCTAAGGAAAATTCTGACAATTTGGTTTCACCGTTTTATGTTCTGATTTTGAGTTTATTTTACTTTGGTAAGTTTTTTTCAGCCTTCCGTATTTTTTCAGCAGTTTCGGCGATATCTTCTTTCGGTGGATTATCTACTACGGCGTGTATTGGGTCGCCTCCGTCCCCTTTAAATCTAGGTATGATGTTTACGTGAAGATGGGGGATTTCTTGCCCTGAAGCTTTGCCATCGTTTATACCGATAGTGAAAGCATCAGGATTTAGAGATGCTTTGAGAGATTTTTCTACTTTTTTAGTAGTTTGGAATATTTCGCTGATTATCTCATCTTCAAGCTCGTGGAGGGTTTTTACGTGTTTTTTTGGTATTACTAAGCTATGACCTATAGCTCTAGGATTTACGTCTAGAAAGGCTGTGACTTTATTGGTTTCATATATTTTCTCGCTTTCGACTTCATCTTTCGCTATTTTGCAAAATATACAGTTTTCTTTCATTCTTATCACCTTTTTTGATTATTCTGCTTTTTCCTTATATCCACAATTATTACAAACCCACATTCCTTCTATTTTTATAGTGTCGGCTCCGCATTTCGGACATACTCCGAATTTCGGTTCTAAATCTGAGGGAAACATGGTACCACTTCTCATAATACTTATGAATTTTGTTTTCTGAAAAGTTTGACGTATTTTTATCGAAAACTTTATCCGATTCTGAGGTTTTTATGAGATAGGGGGTTTACCATGAGCACCATGTTGATAAAAAACGGTCTGATTGTAACGATGGATAGAGACCTTAGAGTTTTGGAGGGAGGAGTACTTGTTGAAGATAGCGAAATTAAAGAAATCGGTAATGTCGAAGAAAAGAATGTGGATGAAATCATTGATGCAGAGAATAAAATAGTAATGCCAGGTTTAGTTTGTGCTTATACTCGTCCATACAAACTTTTGCTCAGGGCAGCTCCTCTGAAGGTTAAATCCCCCTCAGATTTTACACAAAAATTGCAACGTGTTACTTGGCCTTTCGATGAGAGTTTGACTAATGAAGATATTAGGATTAGTGCTTTGGCTAGTTGTTCTAAGTTGATTAAGACAGGAGTTACTTTTTTTGCTTCTCTTCATTCTAGTCAGGGTTCAATCGGGAAATCCTTGGATTCTGTTGCTTTTGCTGCTGAGAAGGCTGGTCTGCGGGCTTTTGTTGGTTTTGAAGCTTCTGAAAGAAATACTCATGCTGAGGGTGCGCGTGGGATGAGGGAGAATATTCGTTTTCTTGAGAATATTCAGAAAAAAGGTGTGAGAGAATCTTTGGTGAGGGGGATGGTTGGTGTGGCTCCTTCTTTCACGGCTTCTGATGAGTTGCTTAGGCATGGGAAAAGAGTTGCTAATCGTTTTGATGTTCCTTTGTTGATATCTGCTGCCGAATGTGAATTGGATACTTATCATAATTTGGAGAATTTTGGTAAACGTACGATTGAGAGGCTTAGAGATGTGGGTGTTTTGTCGTCCAATACTGTTTTGGCTAATTGTGTTGATGTGAATAAAGACGAGCTTTCTATTTTGGAGAGGGCAGGAGCTAAGGTAGCTCATAATCCGATGGGTAATATGGTTGATGCTGTGGGAGTATCTCCGGTTGTAGAGATGAGAGAAAGAGGAATTCCGATAGGGTTAGGAAATAATGGTTATATTTTGGATAGTTTTGAAAATATCCGTACTCTTTATTTGCTTCATAAAGCGATTAGTGGGGATCCTCGCACTCTCTCTGCTGAAGATGCTTTAAGAATGGCGACTGTAGAGGGTGCTAAACTTTACGGTATGGGTAATAAGATTGGTTCTATAGAACCGGGAAAAAGGGCGGATATAATTATTGTAAATCCTGAAGATTTACCCACTCCTTTGCAAAGGGTAAATGTAATGTCTCACATAGTGAATTCAGTTAGGTCAAGAGATGTCGAGACAGTGATTGTAGGAGGAGATTTAGTTATGAAAAACCATAATATAAAAACTCTTGATGAAAAAAGAGCTATGAAGAAGTCTAAAGAAACGGCTAGAAAAGTATGGAAAAAATTTGAAACTACAAAGAGGTGAAAAAAATTACACTAGAAACAGAAGTGGCTGGATTAAAACTTCGTAATCCAATACTACCAGCAGCTGGACCAATAGTTCGAGATGGTAACTCACTAGTTGAAATAGCAAACAAAGGTGCAGGAGGACTCGTATCGAAGACAGTTAGTGTCGAACCAGCAGAAGTGCCTAGACCAAATATGGCTAAGATCGGCGATAGTTTGATGAATGCCGAACTCTGGTCAGAAATTCCATTAGAAAAATGGTTAGAGGAAGAATACCCGAAGGCAAAAGAAACAGGTCTTCCTCTCATTGCAAGTATCGGTTATACCGCAGAAGATGTCGAAGAAATTGCACCAAAAGTTGCTGAAGCAGGAGTAGACGGAATAGAAATTTCGACACACTATCTAGGAGACGACCCTGAACCTATCGTCAAAGCTGTAGAAACGGCAAAAGCCGAGACTGAAATCCCAGTATTTGTAAAATTGAGCCCGCAAGTCTTAGACATCACCCAATTCGCAAAGGCCGCTGAAGATGCTGGCGCAGACGGGATAGTGGCGATAAACACTTTAGGCCCTGCTTTGAATATTGATATCAATACTGAAAAGCCAATAATGGGAAGTGAAAACGGGTACGGGTGGCTGTCAGGACCGGCTATAAAACCGATAGCGGTCCGATGTGTTGCAGATATTGCAAGATCGGTTGATGTTCCAGTTATCGGTGTCGGTG
>CAYSUV010000072.1:0-6356 GCA_964434275.1 Hadarchaeota archaeon (SeqCode)
GAGCAGGATTACAACCCCAATAAACTATCAAATCAGCACGATTCTTAATCTGTCCTAAAGTACACCCAGAATAACCGACTCCTTGCTCAGCTAATATTGTGGGACCATGACAAACTGAAGAAGTATTATCTAAGGCCCCTCCAACGGTTTCTGCCAGTTTTACCCCTTCTTCCTGGGCTTCACAAGTTGTAGAAGACCAACCATAAGCAATCGGATAATCAGATTCTTTTAAAATTTTTGCGGCTTTTTCCACAGCTTCTTCTAAAGAGACCGGTTCAAATTCACCATTTTTTCTTATCATCGGTTCTGTTACTCTTTCTTCTCCGGTCAAAAATTCTGTATATTTAGTATGACTTATCTTGCAAGAGTTTTCAGTATCTACAATTTGTCCGTCCTCTATCTCTATTTCGAGATCATCGCAGAGACACCCGCAGTAAGGGCATACAACATCTGTTATTTTTTCCGACATGTTTTTTTACCTTCTATTTTACAATATTTTATACTTTTCCAATCAAACCGTTTTTATCGCTCCCGTTGGGCAAAGCAGCGTACATTTCTCACAATCATCCGGTACCGACGGGTTTTCCCAACACACTATATTCCTATCTTTTTTCGCAACACCACTTTCCAATCTTAATTTTTCTTCTCCTTTTTCAAACCTCGCACTTTCAGGATTACTAATAGGGCATGCAGCTACACAATTCCCACAACCCAAACAATCTTCATAACTTATATTCAAAGAAGAATATTTCACTGCCAATTTAATCACACCAAATCCTCTAGAGAAATTAGAAATTCTCCAAGCTCCCCGTCATAGTTACCCGCCGAAATTTTAACTATATCAGACACCTCTACAGCCGCTTCTATACCCGCCTTCATTCCCTTTTTGACATCTTCTAATTCCGGACCGTTTATCACTATCTCGTAAACTGACTCCACAGTTTCGGGTAGTTTAGTCTCCTCTACTTCCTCCTTAATAGTCGGACAATAAGGATGGTTTGTCGTTGCGTTCAGGAAATCATAATTGAGAGATCCAACTTTTGACCCTGAGGAAACTATACCACCTGGGAATGGAGTTATAACCCCCTCCACTTCACCTATTGCTTCAACTGCCTTTTCGGCAGATTCGAGGGCGGAATCTGGATTTTTTGCCATTATGAAAAAGTTTCCACCTGCTACACCTTCTTCAACTCCAAAACTATCCTCAATCACAAAGTCGCCGCTCATAATAGGTATTTCATAAACAGTCCTTTCATCTATCTCTCCCTCTTTTTCGAAACCATCTCCAAAAAACTTCAATTTTTGACCAACAGCAAGTGAATCGTCAGCAGCCTTAAAACCGTCAAAAGCTGCAGCAGTTGGTGAAGTCAATACACACTGTCCTAATCTGGTCAAAAGTTGATGTTCAAGCTCATTCTTATCCCCATGACATATTTGTATATAAGCTCCAGGGCGTCCGTCGGGAGTATCACTAGTTCTAATATCTATCCCTGCTTCAGCAGGACACATAACTTGAGAAGTTCCAAACCCGGTTACCTCTTTAACTGTTTCTGAAACCCATTTATCATTCTTAGCGGTTATAAGTACTCTAGAAATCAGAATCTTAAAGGCTTCTGCGTACGTATCTTCAACCTCCACCCCTTTCAAATCCATTGACAAAATTTTACCTCCGAAGTCCTCACGTTATAACCAACTTATAATTTTAGAATTTTTAAATGTATTCAATCTCCAGTCCAAAACACCTCTTAAAACAAAACATGACGAGAAAAATCAAGCTTATTTATAAGTCCTCCGCCTCTTCCTCAAGCTCCAATTCTTCCATTTTCTCCTGCTTAGGTTTTCCAGAATCCAATTCCCAACCCCTCTCCTTGTAATATCCATCAAGTAAAGTCTCCATATCGGGACTCCTACCAGCCGTCGAACCGTCCGGCAATGGTTCTTTAACAATTTCAGGTAGGTTGTCATCTTCCCGACGCACACCTAGTTTCCAATTAATCAATCGTTTAATATTGAATATTCTCTCCCCTGTTTTCAAAATCTCCTCACCGCTATAATCCCACCCAGTAACAGCGCTAAGAATATTTGCAAGATCCGAAGGTTTCGCAATAGGTGAAAATTTGCACAAAGGAAGTGCATCGTTTAACTCTCTAACATTCTGCCATCTGGCAGCCATTGCTCCTTTTTCTTCAGATGATTCAAACCTATCCCCGGTAACAACATCGATTTCAGGAACGTCAATTCCAAGATCGATCAAGTAATAATCCCCCTTCAAGTGGCAAGCACCTCTTGGAGAAGTGGCATAAGAAATTGCTTGTCCAACGAACGCTCTTGGATCATGCATAGGAAGCTCCATACCATTAACATGAGGAACTCTCTCCTGAGAAACTCCAAACTCGTCAGCCATCCTCATAACTCCTTCCGCCAACTTATCTCCAAATCCTTCTCTCTTTGCTATCTTCCTCACAAGCTCAACAATAGAATCACTCTCCCCCCAACCCAAATCCAATCCGACATCCTCTTTAGACAAATCCCCATCTTCCACCATTTTAACTGCAAAAGCTATACTAACACCCGCAGAGATAGTGTCCATCCCAAAATCATTACAAAGATGATTCGCATGAACAATCGAATCCAAATCAAAATTCATATTAAGAGGGCCAAAGGCCGCTGCGGTTTCATACTCGGGACCATCTATCTCTTTTTCATCGCCTTCGGGTGGTTGTGTCACAAGTCTTCCGCACCCGAGGGGGCAACCGAAGCAAGAAACTGATTGGACGTTATATTCTTCTCGAAGTTTAACTGCGTCTATGTCATCTGTGGGGAAAATCCCGCTTCCGAAGAATTTAGCGGGAACATCGCCCATAGTCATTCCCATATCGAGATATCCGATTGTTCCAAACTCCTTATACATTTCCAGAGTCGATGTTTTACTCAATTCGTCAACCGGAACGTCAGTTGCCTCATCTATAAATTCTTTAAGCGAATCAGAATCTGCAACATCTATTGTATCGGCACCATCAACCAGTATACCTTTGAGATTCTTAGAACCCATTACCGCTCCCATCCCGGTTCTACCAGCTGCTCTGCCATGATCATTCATAACTGCAGCATATCTAACTAAGTTCTCTCCAGCTTGGCCGATTGCGGCGACTCTCGCTTTTTCCCTTCCAATTTCTTCTTTAAGACCATCTCTAGTTTCGTAAAATCCACTACCCCAGTATTCTGAAGCATCTTTCACCTTTACTTCTTCATCGATTATAGAAAGATAAACAGGATTTTCAGCCCTGCCATTAAAAATAACACCATCATAACCCGCCATTTTAAGAATAGTTCCAAAAAAACCACCGCTATTAGACTCTCCCCATATACCGGTTAAAGGAGATTTAGCACAAACAGCATGTCTACCTGCACTAGGAACGCGAGCCCCTACAAAAGGACCATTTATAAAAGCTAATGGGTTTTCAGGGCTTAAAGGATCCAAATCCTTTGTCATTTTCTTATAGAAGAGTTTAGCCGCTAAACCTGATCCGCCTAAATACCTTCTAGCTAGATTTTCTTCCAGTTCTTTGTCCCTCGTTTTCTCCTTCTCAAGATCTACTTCCAATAATCTCCCTTGATATCCTTTCATCTTACCCCTCAGAAATCCACATCTTTTCCTTCATAAGCATAATCTAACAATTTTTTCAATTCTGGTTCTGCAGTCGGCCTAGGACTCGGTAAAGTACAAACATCTTCACATGCATAATCAGTAACTTTATCCAAGTTCTTTTCCCATTCTTCCTTGTCAATATCATGATCTTTTAAAGCGTAGGAAATATTTACTTCATCCATCAAATCCTTAAACTTTTGATCTAACTTATCCAGATACTCTCCCTTACTACCTGCCTCAATCCCCAAATGCCTCGCCATGTCGACGTACTTATCCGTAGTCTTAGAATAAAAACGCAAAGAATATGGAATGAACAACCCAACGGAAACACCATGGTGAACCCCGAAAGCCTTACCCACCGCATGACCTAAACTATGAGTCAAAGCTGTTTGACTATTCCCAAAAGCTAAACCGGCAATTGCAGAAGCCGTCAACATCTTATGCCTCGCCTCCATATTATCCGGTTGATTATAAGCCTTAGGCAGCCAATCGAAAATCATCTTTATAGCCTTAATAGCAAGAGGATCTGTAAAATCATTAGAATAAGTACAAAGGTAAGCCCCAAAAGCATGAGCCAAAGCATCCAAACCAGAACCTGCAGTAAGATAAGGAGGCATCCCAGCGGTAAACCTTGGTACCAAAACCGCAAAATCCGGAACAATCTCCAAAGAAGAGACCTCCAATTTACGAGGCGGATCCACAGACTTATCAGAACCTACAGCCGCCCACGTAATCTCAGAACCAGTACCAGCTGTCGTAGGAAAAGCCGCCATAATAGCCTTTTGCCTCAAACCTAAAGGGACCAAAGGATTAACATCCCTGATATCCACATTAGGGCGTTCATACAAAATCCAAGCCATTTTTGCAAGGTCTATCCTAGACCCTCCTCCGACTGGAATTATTATATCTGGCTCGTATTCCCTCATCGCTTCCGCGCACTCTTTTATAGATTCAAGCGGGGCTTCAGGCTCCTCTGAAGTCCAAATTTTATAATCAAATCCGCTCTCCTTTATTGTTTCTCCGACTTCTTCAGCATATTTTTTTGTGGTTCCACCTGACACGAAGAATGCTTTTTGATCATCACAAAAAACTGACCCAACAATTCCAAAAAACTTCAAACCAACTTCCCCTATCACAATTCTTGGGGCTACGAAAAAACCGAAAAGCTCCTTTATCCCTGAAGCACCCATAGAGCGAAGCGTGTTCCGCATCTCCTCATCCTGATACCAGTACTCCATGAAAACTCCGTTAAATATTCTGATTCGTAGAATTTAAAAGTTCCGTCAATCCTAGAAAATCGAAAACAAACTACCGATCATTATCAGAAAGAAAAGCACTAGCACAAGGATTAAGGTTTTTTTCGAAAAAAAATCAGTTAGGATTTTTAAGGAATAAAAAAGAACGATAACCGAACTGGGTTTACGAATAACAACGGTTGTGTATCATGAATAAATTTCTCAAACTTTTAATCTCAATTCTAATCGTATTTTTTCTCACAATCGGCCTATCAGTGCCTATAGGCAGCATCCCTGGACTAGGAAACCTTTTAAATCCTTATGATGGAATTTACGAAACTGCAAGGCTAGCAAAGAAGCCGAATTTGGACGAGGTAAATACAAGTCAAATTTCTAGCAAAGTCTCGGTACTTAGAGATAACTATGGAGTACCTCACGTTTTCGCCGGAAAAGATGAAGACATGTTTTACACTCTGGGATATCTTCACGCCCAAGACAGACTATTCCAAATGGATATGCAAAGAAGGTTAGCAGAAGGAAAACTAGCAGAGATAATAGGCGAGTCACAACTTGAAAAAGACAAACAAATGAGAAAAATCGGACTGACTCTTGGAGCAAAAAACGCCATAGATAATTTAGAAGGAACTAAATTAATGAAATACATTGAGGCTTATTGCGCAGGAGTAAATAAAAGAATAAAAGAGGGAAAATTACCACTTGAATTCAAACTTTTGCAATACAAACCTAATAAGTGGACTCCGGAAGACACCCTTGCAATAGCAAAACTGGTTTCTTGGGGTTTAAGCGGGACTCTGAAACCGTTGCAACAAGAAAAACTCAAGCAGAAGATGGGTGAAAACACTTGGGCAGAACTCTTTCCAGAAAAAAACCCTTACCTAGTTCCACTTCATGAAAATTATTCTCATCTAACTTTACCTCTACCCTCATTTTGGTACCAAGCATATCTAAAATCAGATGAAGGTTACAACACGACCGGAGTAACAATCCCAGGAGCTCCAGTAATTCTGATAGGGGCAAATGATAGTATTGCTTGGGGAATGACAAACGTTACCGCTGACGACACGGACTTTTACAGATATCAAACTAAAATGACTTCAGATGGTCGAAAATATCTTTACGACAATAACTGGAAAGAATTCGAAAAAGAAAAGGAGACTATCAAAGTCAAAGGATCGAAAAACGTCGAAATGACTCTAAAAACTACGGTACATGGGCCTATAGTTGAAACGATAGAAAACGATCCTATAGCTATGAAATGGACAGGTCATCATTCTTGGACTGAACTCAAAGCTATGGTTACAATTAACAAGGCAAAAAATCTTGAAGAATTTGAAAAAGGAGTTAAAAACTGGAATGTTCCGCCACAAAATTTTGCTTTTGTTGACAAACATGGTAATATAGGGTTATTCAGCGCGGGGTGGTACCCAATAAGGGAAAATGGGGTAGATCCC
>CAYSUV010000073.1:0-6319 GCA_964434275.1 Hadarchaeota archaeon (SeqCode)
TAAAACACCCATCATAGCACCCCTCCTCTTACCTCCCGCTTTAATAACTTCATTTACAGTATCAAATACTTTCATAAAAGAAACCGGTCCTGAGGCCACTCCTTTTGTAGACTTTACGATATCTCCTCTCGGTCTCAGATTTGAGAAATTGAACCCAACCCCTCCTCCGGTCTGTTCTATTAAAGCTGTATCCTTAACTGTCTCGAAAATGCTTTCAAGAGAATCTTTCACAGGTAAAACAAAGCAAGCACTCAATTGACCTAAAGGGGCGTTAGCGTTGAAAAGCGTTGGTGAATTCGGAAGAAATTCCAACTTACTTAGCATTTCAAAAAAGTTCTTATAACTCTCTTCAGAATCCTCCTCGTATTTTTCATCGACTTTCGCAATTTCTTTAGCCACTCTTTGGAACATTTCTGTCGGCGTTTCGATCAATTCGCCGTTTTCATTTTTTAGAAGATATCTTTTTTTCAACACTTCAAAAGCGTTAACGGTTAATTTGGGTTCGGCATCAATACCAAGTTCTTCTTTAAGATTTCTTATTTCGATTTTTTCTTCTCGATAGTCTGAGTATTCCTTTGCTACTTTTTTGAATCCCTCTTCTTTTAGGACTTCGATGACTAGATCTTGAATATTTTCTACCGAGGGTGGGGCCTCTCTAAACTTATCTTCGAGAAGAGTCGTGACTTTATCAGAAATTTCCCTAGATTTTAAACCGTTTTCAATACCAACGGCGAGGAATGCTTTATGAACAGCATCTGTAATTTTCTGCTTTTTAAAATCAACAACAGTTCCGTCTCTCTTTATCACCTTAGAAACGGACAAAACACATCCTCTCCAAACTAATTATAGATAAACATTTACTTATACACCCGAGCTAACTAAACCAAGTGAAATGTCGGCCTCCTGTTTTGAGTTTTCAATTGTTCACAAAGAGAAGAGGGAGATATTTACTTCCTTCTATGATCTTCCCATGAGCTTTATGGTCGCCGGTAATGATTATAACAAAATTACCTTTCCGCCCTAAGTTGTAAGTCCTATTTAGGATATGATTGAGACCATCTTTGATATCCTTTAAGGATTTGTTTTGATGGAGATATTCATCCACGGTTCTTAAATGACAAACTATAAAATCATATTTCTCAATTCCTTTTTTCACTCCTTCAAGTATTTCATGGTCAAACTTGTCAACGTTATCAGTATCCTCCACTGCTGTGACGCTGTTTAGCGTTCGTAAGAATGTTTTTGCTCCTTCAGCTTCCATAACCACCGTAGTTTTTATCCCGTTCTTAAATGCAAACTCTGGCAAATTAAGAGAATCACTTTTTTTGGCATCCTCCGTGGAGAAAACGTTATGTTCGTTGGGTTCTAAACCTGTTAGTATGGTGGCTATACTAGGGGAAGTAATTTTTGCAGATGAGGATATCTTGTATTCTTCAAATTCTTTAGACAGTTCCTCAATGGTTCTTTTTCCAAATTTTTGGTAAAGTGACCAATCAAAACTGTCGATAATTGCTAGTAGAATTTTTCTTCCAAAGTATTTTTTTTCAATGCCAATGCTTCTACCGGTAGGTATGTTATAATCTAAGTTCAAAATTTTTGCCAAGGTCGGAGCGATATCCTTCTGTCTGTAAACCATTTGAATCATAATTTAAAATTAATAGACAATCTTTTGCTTTTTAATAAATCTTTTCTGCTATTCCGATAAAAATAGTCTTGAATGACTATCAGACGAGGGAGTATTTTGACTATGGGTATTGTCTTCATGAAAAGCTGGTCGAAAAGGATTGACCTGTTATTATTAAAAAATCGCTTAAAATTATCGATTTATAGGTGGTTGTGTGCTTAATTTGTATGATTTTGAACTCATACTTTTCGATTTAGATGGGGTTTTGATTGATTCTATGGAGGCTTGGTTTTTCGCTTTTAATGAGACTTTAGAGAGTTTTAGGGGGGATGAGGTTAACAGAGAGGAGTTCAGGGATGAATTTTGGGGTAGAGAGATGAGTGTAAATCTTGAAAGACTTGGTTTAGGTTCTGAAAGTATTGTTTTTTGTAAGGGTAAGTTTGAGGAGTATATAGAGTTAATTGAAGTTTTTCCAGGTGTAGAGGAGGTTTTAGGATTGATTGAGGAAAAAAGTGGTTTAGTTACTAGCACACCTAGGAGTTCTACTATTAAAATCCTTGAGAATTTTGGTTTAAAAACTTATTTTGATTTTTTAGTTTCTGGGGATGACGTCGAGAATCCTAAACCTTCTCCTGAACCTGTTGAAAAAGCGTGTAAGAAAGCAGATGTGAATCCTGGAAATACAGTTTTTATCGGAGATAATGATAGTGACGTAGTAGCTGGTAAGAGAGCTGGTTGCAAGGTGATAGGGGTAGGTGTAAAAGGGGATGAAAAAATCTCCGAACCGAAAAACTTGATGCGTTTTTTAAAATAATCGTTTATACAAATAGAGAATTGAAAAAAGTCACTTTACTATTTCTTAACATCCAAAATGATTTTAAGTCCCGTTTTTGGTTTTTGTTAGTTTTACATATAAAATAGATAAATGAAGCTCACCGAGATAATTATGAAAATGATGCTTAACAAACCTCCAGCTTTTATGAAATCTGAATTTTTGTATCCGCCAGGAGACATTATTAGAGCGTTGACTTGGTGAGTTGGTAACAAGAAAGAGTTGGACGCACACACAGCTACTAATAGAGCCGAGGCTGCAGGATTTAGATTTACCGCATTAGCCATGGCTATAGATATGGGGATTAGAAGCACTGTCGCTGCAACGTTGGACATAACTAGGGTAAAAAGTGTTGCAAGACCAGCAATGGCGACTAGAATTATTATTGGGTGACTAGCACTCAAGATTTGCATTAACTGAGTGGCTATATAATAAGCAGCACCTGTTTTATCCATCGCTATGCCTAGTGGTATTAGCCCCGCAATTAGGAATACTGTCCGCCAGTCGATTGCTTCATATGCTTCTCTGATCGGAACGACACCCAATATTATCATTGCTAGTGCTCCTGTCATCAAGGATAATGAAAGTCTGAAACCAAGGGTTGCAAGTAATATCGCGAATATAAAACAACCTATTGCGAGTTTAGGTTTTGGGTTCTCGGCTGTACTTTTTGTTTCCACAGGCGTGACAAGGACAAAATTTTCTGAATCGTCCAACTCTTCTATCTTGTTCCACCGTCCGTAAACTATTATTGAGTCGCCTGGCTCGAGTTTTTGGTCTGAAAAGTCTGCTTTTTCTTCGCTTTCGCCTTTGAGTAGCACTATTGGTTCTGTTCGATAAATCTTTCTAAATTCTAATTCCCGCATCGTCTTTCCGATTATCGGAGCTCTGGGCGGGATTATTATTTCGGCAAACCCGGCTTCCTCCTCTTTTTTTAAGTCTTTTACTTTCTTGGTTTTTTCTCTGTATTTTAACTGGTAATCATTTACGAATTGTTCTACATTTTCTTTTGATCCTAGTATAGCTAATTTGTCTCCTTTTCCGAGCGGAGTGTGTCTCCATGGGGCGTAATAAGTGTCGTTCTTTTTTGTGATTGATAAAAGATGTAAGTTGTACTTGCTCCATATTTTTACTTCCTCCGGAGTTTTTCCCAGCAGAGGGCTTTCTTTTGGAACGGAACACCGATAAATTTGCGTTGGAAGTTCGAATGTTTCGATTAGCCTTTCTTCCGGGGGGGTTTCATATGTATCTTCTCTTTTTGGGAGGATAAATTTTCCAAAGATAAGGAAATAACCAATTCCACTTATGAGTAAAATAATTCCTAGAGGGGTAACACTGAACACTTTGAAGGTAGAAATCCCCTCTTGAGTTAATAAATCATTTAACATTATCAAAGGGCTAGAAGCAAATAGAGTAAGAGTCCCTCCAAGAATAGCAGCAAACCCCATAGGCATCAATAAACGGGAAGCTGTGATTCTTTTTTCTTTAGAAATTCTCAACATTGATGGGAGGAACAAAGCTGCAGCTCCGATATTTTGCATGAAAGATGAAATCCCCCCTACGGTTAAGGAAACTAAACCTACCAATCGATTCTCGCTAGATCCTGCAAGTTTAACTATGGGTCTAGTGATTTTTTCAATAACCCCAGACCTGTCGACTCCGTAACCTATAATCATAACCCCGATTATTGCGATTACCGCGTTACTAGCGAAACCAGAGAACGCTTCGATGGGAGATATTAAACCCAACCATGGTAGTGATATCATTATTAAAATTGCTACAACGTCGACCCGTAGTATTTCAGTAACGAACAATACTATAGTAATTAGAAGCAAAATTAGCGAAAGTAGTATTTCACTAGTTATTTTTCTCACCTCTTATAAGGATAAATTCATTGATAAAATAAGGTGATTATCACTATAAATAAATAGACTAAGAAAAGACACCTACTCTAATCTGAGAAAAGATTATCCTTCTTTTCTTTCCAAGTATTCGAAATTTTTCTATGGGAGAAAGAATTTCCACCCTCGCCGGAAAAGGATTCCACTTTATGACCTTCCCCAACCAAATAATATTTGTAAGTAGTAAGACCCTCCAAACCCACTGGCCCTCTCGCGTGAATTTTCCCAGTACTTATCCCGACTTCTGCACCCAGCCCATACCTGTAACCATCGCTGAACCTAGTGGAGGCGTTAGCCATAACACTTGAGGAATCGACTCCTTCTAGAAATTCTAGCAGTCTATCCTTATTTTTTGAGATTATAGCATCCGTGTGTTTTGAACCATAGGTGTTTACGTGACTTATCGCCTCTTTTATCCCTCCGACGATTTTAATCGAAATTATTAGGTCAAGATATTCCGTTTTCCAGTCTTCTTCAGTTGCATTTTTTATATCATGATCTAGAAGTTGTTGAGTTTTTTTACAACCTCTAACTTCCACGCCAGCTTCTTCGTATTTCTCCACAATTTTTGGTAAGAATTCAGGGGCTGTGTTTTTATGAATTAGTAAAGTTTCTGTAGCGTTGCAAACCGCAGGGTATTGGACTTTCCCGTCGAAACTAACTTGTAATGCTTTTTTCAAATCATATTCCTTATCAACATAAGTATGACACAAACCTTCTGCATGACCTAACACTGGGATTTTACTATTCTCCTGTATAAACCGGATAAAATTTTTACTCCCACGCGGTATGAGAAGATCTACTTCATCATCTAACTCCAATAATTCTCTAACTTCTTTTCTCGCTTCTATTAACTGAATCCACCCCTCAGGAATTCCTGCATTTTCTGTTGCTTTTTTTAGAAGTTCGAAAAGAACTCTGTTTGAGTTCTCTGCTTCGCTCCCCCCTTTAAGAATCACTGAATTTCCAGACTTAAGACAAAGAGAAGAAATTTGAGGTAAGACATCTGGTCGTGATTCGAAAATAGAGCCAATCACACCAATAGGGACAGAAACTTTGAAAAGCTCTAATCCTTCGCTTAGTTCAGTTCCTCCGAGAGTTTTGTCGAGCGGATCCTCTTGTTCAGAAACACTTCTAATCATTTCAGCTATTTTTTCGACCTTACCTTCACTAACTTTTAGTCTGTCAACGCATGCCTGAGTATATTCCCCCGTTTCCAACATCTCCTCAGCTTCTTCGACATCCTTTCGATTTGCTTCAAGTATCCTCCCCATATTTTCTTCAATAGCCTCAGCAGCCTCCCTTAATGCACCGTTTCTAACTTCTTCTGATACATTAGCTAACTCCAAAGCAGATTTTTCAGCTTCAGAAGCTTTCGTTTTTACATCCTTCATACTGACTCCTTTCAATCAATCAACTCTTCAAATATAAATAATCTTACCGTTCAATCCCATAATTAAAGGATAACCTCAATCTGCTCTTATTAGATGAGATTTTCCAACCTTTTTTACACTAGGCTAAAAGTATAAACATCGTATCACTACCGATATAATTCTATATACTCACTAAGGAGGTGACAGATATGGCACAAGGACCACAAGGCCCTCAAGGCATGCCCCCAGAGGCTCAAGAAAAAATTCAAAAGCTTCAGCGACAGAAACAGAAACTCCAACAAATCGACGAGCAAAAAGCAAGGATTAAGGCAGAACAAAAGCGTATTGAAAAAGCACAAGATGCTCTAGATGATGCAGATGAGAGTAAGGAAGTCTTCAAAGTAGTCGGTCCAGTCGGAATAAAATCGACGAAAGACGACCTGGAAGATGATTTATCAGAAAGAAAAGACGCGATGGACGCAAAGTTAGAATCGATGGAAGATAAAGAGGGAGAAATCGAGGAAAGAGCAAAAGAAAACCAACAAAAATTACAAGAGATGATGTCAGGCGGACCACAGTTAGGTTAGAG
>CAYSUV010000074.1:0-6301 GCA_964434275.1 Hadarchaeota archaeon (SeqCode)
AACCATCTCCCAACCAACCGCCGGAGCCGAAACCGAACCAGACCAAGACTCAACCGAGTGCCATTTTCCAACGATGAAAAAGAAAGTGTTTTCGGACTGGCGTTTGTGTCCCGCCTTATCAACTGCAACGACGTGCCAAGTGTGAGTACCACTAGAAAGAGTCGGAGATGTATAATTTTCTTCGTTCCGATTCTCCACATTATTTTCATCTATCCAGATTTTATAGTGGCTGAGCCCTGATCCCGAGTCAAATGAAGATTCCCATTTCAAGATAAGTGTATTATCAGAAAACCAAGAGTTATTTTCGGGTGATAGAAGTTCAAACTTGGTCGGTTTTTTAGTGTCAACCACATAATTCTGACTTTCCGACCATTCGCTCTGTTCAAGAAACTCTTCTCCTCCGATACTTGCAGAAGGTTGGGTAAGTGAGTAGTTTCTGAGTGTGAAGAACCAAGATTTATCACTTTCTCTTTCAGAAGTCATATCGATATAGTCCGAACCGTTACCTTTCGAGACGCCGAGAGTTGGAGAAAAATTATCAAAGTTCGTTGAATTATCTATAGAAATTCTAATATCCCCGTTCCTCCAAAGAATAATTTGGAACTTAACGGACCAATCAGAATCCTCTAAATGTGTAGTCTCCCAAGTTATCACCGTATTGTCGGAGTAATAATCGACATAAACACCTGGGTCCTCCGCAACACCACCTGAAGTAAGTGTAGTCAAATCATCCCAAAAGGGTGCCACCATACGATTGTTCTTGAGCTTAGTTAAGGAATTTTCATAGTCATCATTAGGACCACCATCAAAATAAACAAACCCATTCGTATCAATATTAATTTGGATTTCATCTGAAAGCCAGAAAGGAAAGGAAAAACCGATATCCTCTAAAGAGTTTGCATCGTCACCATCAACCGTCGGAGAACTTGAAGTTCTTTCTACCCAGTTATATGAAATCTCATGCTTGCTATAATTATTCCTCAAAGTGGAATCTATATCACTTTTGCTAGAGGCTTTAGAGTTGCCATAATAAATATAAATACTATCATCTACATCATCCAAACGCCTAACCCAAATAGTTGCATTATCGGAAGTGTAGTTCTCAACCCAGTAAGAAAGACTACCGGATTTCTTGTTCTCCAAAAAACGAAGATCTCCGTAGTCAGATTGCATTTCTGAATCTCTCTGAATTATAAACTTCAATTGATAGTTTTCCGGATGGGACTCATCAATTGTAATTGGTCGACGATACTTCCATTCATTATCCCACCATTCGTAATTCCTCGAACGCGCCTTCCACCAATAATTATCATCTGGCAAAGGTGCTGTTGTATAAAAATTATCACTGGTGAAAATTTTTCTGTCAGGCGAAACGAGGGTTGGGTTGTTATCTATGAGCACTTCATATTCCTCTGCCCTGGAGACGTCTAACCATTTTAAGTCGACCGTATTATCTTTCAGGTATTTCCCGTCTTCAGGCGATACTAGAGTTGGTGCGGGTAAAGAAGGAACTTCAAACTTATACCAACTTGTCCAATAGCTCTCGTTGCCCGCATCATCAACTGCTTTCACTTTCCAATAATAATTATCATGTGCTAGTTCGCTGGTTGTATATTTATTCTCCTGAATGCTTTCTACTTTTAATACATGATAACTGTTATCAAAATTCGATTCGTTATCTACAATAAGTTTGTAAGTGACTCCGGAAAAATCAGAAATTTCGGACCATTCTAAAGTCGGTGTAGCAGATGATACAACCTTATTATTTTCAGGAGGTCCAAGTGAGGGCTTTTCAGGTGGCGTTTGATCAACACGGAAGTAGCGACTTGCCGAATTTTCTCCTAAATTACCTGCGTTATCCTTAGCCTGTGCCTTCCAATACCATAACCCTTCTGATAAACCATTAACAATCTGATAATTATCGTTTTCAATCCAGCCAGAATCTCGATTATCATAGGAGAATTGCGAGTCATCACTGACATAAACCCGGTATGAAACAGGTGAAGAATTCTCCTTTACATTCTCCCAGTCAAGAAGAGGAGTATTATCACTCAAGTTCTCTCCTTTTATCGGACTGATTAAAGCTGGTCCGGAGGGTGCAACAGTATCTACTCGGAAGGATATTTGCGAGTTATCCCCAATATTTCCAGCGTTGTCTATTACCCCTACCCGTAGATAATACGAATTATCTCGAAGATAGCCCGACTCATAACTAGTTCCTGTAATCCACCCTGAATCGTTTTCAGGTGAGGAGAAATCATAATTATTATCAACCCATATTCGATAAAGTACTGGCTCTGAGTTATCAACCACATTATTCCAAGTTATCAAAGGTGTATTATCTCCCAAATTTTCCCCATCAAAAGGAGCAGTAATTTCAGGAGCAGGTGGTGAAGTCACATCAACTTTAAACTTCCAAGCGTTAGAGTTATCCCCAATATTCCCAGCATTATCCATTACTCCTATTCTCCAGTAATAATTATCCTCGGGCAATCGCGATTTTACCTCCCACTCATTATTTTCAATCCACCCTGAATTCGCCTCTGGGGATGAGAAACTGGGATTATTGTCAATATAAGCCTGATAGAGAACGGGTGTTGAGTTTTCCGATACAGAATTCCAGTCTAACAACGGCGTGTTGTCATTCAAACTCTCTCCGTCCTTAGGATAGGCTAGTACAGGTGGTGGAGGAGGGGTCCTATCGACTCTGAAAGTCCAAATAGGTGAAAAGTCGCTAACTTCTCTATCATCATAAGCCCGAACTCTCCAGTAATAAACATCCTCCTCTAAACTCTGAGGATCTTCAATCTCTAAGTTATACTGATTATCGGTCGTGTTGTCTGGAAAACCGGAACATGTGGAAGAAAAACCCGGGTCGTTATCAACCCAGAGCTCGTAGTTGTCGGATGCCGAAGTGTTATCCCATTCAAAAATAGGAGTATTATCCTTTAGATTCGACTCGTCCTTCGGTTTTACGGGCCCAGGTGCTGCTAGAGATGGAATCGAGAATCTGAACCAATCGGACCATTCACCTTCGTTGCCGGCTTTGTCGATCGCTTTGACTTTCCAATAATAATTGTCACTGGGCAGAGTATTTTCACTTGTATGATAGTTTTCAGGAATTCCGGTTTTGCAATATTCATAATGAGTGTTATCAAAATCATTTTCGTTATCCACTAGGAGCGTGTAAGTGACTCCAGAGTTGTCGCTTACCTCAGACCATTTGAAGGTCGGGGTAGCTACCGATATATTTTCGTTATTTTCGGGAGAAGATAGTATTGGTGTTTCGGGAGGGGTTTGATCTATTCGGAACCAGCGCACGACTGATGTACCGATGTTCCCCGCGTTATCTTTTGCTTTGACCCGCCAATACCATACATTCTCCGGAAGAGTAGAAGGAACTTGATAATTGTCTTTTTCAATCCAACCGGAATCGTGATGTAACGACGAAAAACCGAAATCATTAGAGATTTGTACCTTATAGATAATTGGTTGACTAGAGTCATTCACATTTTCCCAGACAAGCAAAGGTGAGTTGTCTATCATTTTCTTACGGTTTTCAGGAGATACTAGCGTAGGCACAGGAGGAGTTTTATCGACTTGGAACCAAACCGCTCCTGAATTATCACTTACGTTTCCAGCATTGTCAATAGCCGTTATTCGCCAGTGCCAGATTTCCTCCCGTAGTTCTGTATCTAGCTGATGGTGTGAATTATCCAGACTTTTAAATTTGTAATCTATTGAAGAAAATTGTGAATCATTGTCTAGATATAAATTATAAGTGATTGGTTTCGATATATCCGAGGAATTTTCCCAGTTAAGGAGAGGGGTGTTATCTTTTATATTCTCTCTATTTTCCGGGTTGAGATTACTAGGGATAGAAGGAGGTGTTTTATCCACTCTGAATTTTCTCGTAAACGAGTTTTCCCCTATATTACCCGCATTATCCCTTGCTTGAACTCGCCAGTAGTAAATATTCTCAGGAAGTGACGGGTCAATTTTCCAATTGTCATTCTCGATCCATCCAGAGTCTCTATTATCATAGGAAAACTGAGAGTCATCACTCACATGAATTCTATAGAGAACCGGCTGGCTTGAATCTACTACGTTCTCCCAGTCTAGAACAGGTGTGTTGTCATTAATGTTTTCTACATTTTCTGGAGAAAGCAAAACTGGAGCTTCTGGAGCTTCAGTATCGATATGGAACTTATTGTCGTCCGACCATGGACTCTCATTCTTCGCCTGATCATACAGTCTAACTCGCCAGAAGTAGGTTCCGTCCGAAAGTCCTGATGAAAGGGTTTTAATATTGTCAACCAACCCGGTAATCAATCGTTCAGGTGTTTCAAAATTGGGATTATCGTCAATCTGTAAGGTGTAATTCTCTGAAGTTTCGGGCTGAGTCCAACGGAAAGTTGGGGTGTTATCGTTCTTTAAAGCATTATCTTCCGGTTCTAGATTGGTGGGTGCTAATGGAGTATTCGTATCCACGTGAAGAGTAAAGTTTTCGGACCAAGAGCTGGCATTCTTCGCCTGATCATACATTCTGACCCGCCAATAATAATTATCATCAGGAAGACCCGAAAGAAGAGTCCACTCATTATCAGTAAGATCAGTAATTTCTCTCTCAGGAGAACCGAAACCAGAATCGTTATCCACCTGCAAAGTATAGTTTTCTGGAGACTCAGGTTGAGTCCAGCGGAAAGACGGAGTATTTTCGGATAAATAATCATCGTTCTCAGGAAGAAGGTTAGAAGGAGTTGTAGGGGCTCCGGTATCGATGTGGAGAGTGAAGCTTTCGGACCAAGAGCTGGCATTCTTCGCCTGATCATACATTCTGACCCGCCAATAATAATTATCATCAGGAAGACCCGAAAGAAGAGTCCACTCATTATCAGTAAGATCAGTAATTTCTCTCTCAGGAGAACCGAAACCAGAATCGTTATCCACCTGCAAAGTATAGTTTTCTGGAGACTCAGGTTGAGTCCAGCGGAAAGACGGAGTATTGTCGTTTTCCCAACTATTATTTTCAGGAATTATATTCGACGGAGGGGAAGGAATATCTGTATCGACTACAAATGTTCTGGAGGGAGATACATTTTCATTTCCTGCTAAATCTCTGGAAATAACCCTCCAATTATAATTTTCATCCGCTAAGGCAGATGTAGTATAGTCGTTATCGGAAATAAGTACGTTCTCACTGGGGGAATTAAAACTAGAATTATTATCGACTTGCACGAGATATTTAGCCGCACCGTTCCCTTCAGACCATTCTAGTTTCACTGTATTCTCATTGGTATAAGTTCCAGAAGTGGGTGAAAAAAGGGTTGGAGCAGAAGGAGGAACGGTATCTATTGTAAAATTGCGAATCTCCGACCAAGAACTTCGTTCGAATACTTCTTCTTCTCCTATAGAAGGGTCAGGCTCCGGATCGTAAAAATTTCGTATAACCACATTGTCCATCCATAATTCACACGTTGCATCTCCCCATCCTCCACTGACAGAAGTAGCCATATAAACTCTTATTCTAGTTATTTTCGAATCAGCGGATCCGGAATAAGAAAGTTCAGTCCAGTCACTTGATCCGGTTGATGAGTGCTCTGCCTTAGAAATCCATGACCCTCCCTGATAAACGCTTATTCCTTTAACCGCACTATCAACACTCGCCAGAAATCCTATATCGTCTGTTTCTTGCCAGAATGCCGAAATCTTGTAGGACGTTCCAGCCGGGATATTTTCTATGTTTTTTTCCCAATGAGCGTTTTCAGTTGTCCCGTCACCTCCGGCAGACTCGGCGCTTACTTTAAGGGAACCGGAGCCGTCAGAAGTGGCTGTTGTACCTGAGTCAAAGCTGGGAGTGGAGGTGTCTGTGTCGTCTGTTATGGTTGTCAAATCCCATCCCGTTGCATCCGGGAAATTTTCGTACACATAAAACATGTTTTCAAAGTTGTCTAAAGGATTTGAGTTGGATTCTCCGTAATACATATAGATTGTTGTCCCTGAAGTGGGGATAGAAGGGATTTTCACCCATACGGTTGCACTTGTGCTTGAAGTGTAATCTTCAATCCAATAAGGAAGTACCTCGCTTGACTTAGTTTTTAGAAAACGAAGATCTCCAAAGTCCGACCTCATATCTGAGTCATATGGAATCTCTAGTCTGAGAGGGTAATTCTCCAAATTTTGAGAAGTTCCGTTAATGGGAATCGGTCGCCTAACAGACCAGTTCTTGTTCCACCATATATGGTTTCTCGAAAGTACCCTCCAATAATAATTCTTATCAGGAAGTGGTTGATTGATAAAC
>CAYSUV010000075.1:0-6262 GCA_964434275.1 Hadarchaeota archaeon (SeqCode)
GTACCGGAATCGAAGGCGTGGTCTAAAGTGCCTTGCCAAAAACTGTCTGCTTGGAAAGCTACGTGGATTCTTGGGATGATTAAGAACATCATAAATAGTCCGAAACCGGTGCCTTCATCTCCTATCAGATTCTCAGCTGGAACTCTAAATTCGTTCAGACAAACTTCCGCAGTAGGAGAGGCTCTAATGCCTAACTTTTCCAGTTTATCTGTTTGAACTGCATCCGAGTCTGTAGGTATTATGAATACGGACAATCCGTTGGTCCTCTTATCCGGATTCGAATCCGTTCTAGCAAGGGTCACCAAAAAATCTGCCATTGTTCCGTTGGTGATAAATTGCTTGGTTCCATTGATTACATATTCATCACCATCCTTGTCAGCTCTCGTCTTAATTCCGGCAACATCACTACCGGCATCGGGTTCTGTGATCGCAGCGCCGCTAATCATATCACCGCTCGCTACAGCAGGAAGGTATTTTTCTTTCTGTTCCTCGGTACCAAAAGCTTGAATCAGTTCGGTACCAAACGTAGTCGCTATCATCAATCCACAACCAGCATCCACTCTAAAGAATTCTTCAATCACTAGTCCTGCTTCCATCACTCCCATACCAGCACCACCGTATTCCTCGTCTATCGACATGCCGATAAATCCTTGTTCAACAGCTTTTTTCCAAACGTCCTTTGGGAACTTCTCCTTCCTATCGCATTCCTCAGCTACGTCTGTAAATTCCTCTTCAGCAAATTCTCGAGCGGCCTTTTTGATTGTCTTTTGTTCCTCAGTTAATTCAAAATCCATTTTCTCACCTCCTCAACAGGCTTTTTTTCTGAAAACATTTGAAATAAATCAAGACTTGCAGAAGGTATAAATTTTTTGGAGAATTACTTACTTTGCTAAAAAGTTTTATTTTTTAGAATGATTTAGGTAGAGCTAAAAAATATCGAAAAACGAGGTCTAACCGAAACATTTTTTATCAATTCTGCTTTCACCTAATGCGGATAAAATGGAATATTTTAAAAACCAAAGAGTGGAACACTTTGGTCTAATTCCAGATATGATAGCAGATCGATACGCCGATAGAACTGTCTTCTTCTTTAGAGACGAAGAACAATCATTTTCAGAATTCGGAGAAAGAACTAGCAAACTCGCCAGCAGCCTCGCTCAAGAGGGAGTCAAACCTGGTGAAAGAATTGGGTTATATCTACCAAACTCAATAAAATTTCCAGAATCCCTATTCGCTACAGTAAAAGCTGGGGCCATACCGGTACCTCTAAATTTGAGGATGCCGCCAAGAACCCTATCTTACATAGTGGAAGACTCTGACATCACCACAATAATAGCGTCTCAAATCGAGACAAACGTTTCTAACCCTGAACAAGCAAAAAAACTAGCAGAAGAAGCAGACCTGGAAAGACTGATAATACCCGATGAAAACGGAGGAAGAAAACTCGATTATGAAAAATTAGTAGAACAAGGAGACCAAGACTATGAATACCCGAAAAGAGAATTTGACGACTATGCAATACAATATTACACAAGCGGTACCACTGGAAAACCAAAAGGAGTTCCCCTAACCCACAAAAACGTCCTAAGCTCCATAACTGGTTACTCTCAAGCAGTAGGGCCTGACACTGAAGACCGGATTCTACACGTAATGCCCTTATACCACGTTTACGGTCTAACGGCAGTTTTAGGAACATTTCTTTATGAAGGAGGAAGCATAGTTTTCCAAGCAGAACCTGAACCCGACCAAATTCTAGAAAATATCGAAAAATACGAATGCAACCAGTTCCCAGGTGTGCCCGCACTCTTCAGAATGATGTGGTTAATCTACCAACAAGACCCTGATAAATACAATACCGAGGAATACCTGGAAGAAGTGCTATGCGCAGCCGCGCCACTAGACGAAGACACAAAGAGAAAAATAACGACCGAATGGAAGGTGAGATTCGCAGAAGGATGGGGAATGACAGAAACTTCACCAGCAGGTACTTTCAGGCCGGGCAGTATGCCTAAAAAAGCAGGGTGTATTGGATGGTTCCTTCGGAATATGGAAGCTAAAGTTGTGGATCCGGAAACTCATGAAACTAGAATTCCTTGGGAAGTGATTTCTCCTTGGGGTGAACCTGAAGACTCTCATATACGTAAAGAGGGAGAACTTGCAGTCCGAGGCGATCCTGTTTTCAATGGATACTATAATATGCCCGAGAAGAATGAGGAGGTTTTCAATGACGAAGGTTGGTTCTACACTGGAGATATAGTAAGAATGGACGAAGACAAAGCCTTCTGGATAGTGGAACGAACAGACGATATGATTCTGTCCGGAGGAGAAAATATCTACCCCTCAGCAGTCGAAGAAGCACTAATGGAACACTCCGGCATTTCAGACGCTGCAGTAGTAGCGGCACCTCACAAAACAAAAGGAGAAGTTCCCGTAGCTTTCGTAGTTTTAAAACCAGGAGAAGAATTGACTGAAGACGAAATCAAAGATTTTAGTTTGGAAAGACTGCCAACTTATGCCCATCCGAGAAGAGTCTTTTTCAGGAACAACTTACCTCAAAGTGGAGCACTGAAAACACAAAGATATAAGTTAGAAGATGAAGCCAAAGAAAAACTTTCAGAACCACTCGGCGGGAACCATTAAAAACAAAATTACCTCTATTCGCAAAAAGGATAAAGTAAACGAGAAGACTCTCCCATTTATATTTTTATTTTAAATAGTTTCTACCATCTGATTTACTCGTTTTGAAGTTCAAACTCAATAAATTTTTCAGGTGTATAATGTCTCCACCCATCGACATCACTTAAATCCTCATCGTCTACTACAATATACTCATCCCCATCAGGGTGCAAACTTCTCACCTTTTTCAACCTCTCTGGCTTAGTACCCTCTTCAACTCCAATCCCGATAATATCAGCTTCAAAACAAAGCTTTTGATTACCCGTAGCATAAACCGTATGTTCCTCATCCAGCTCCTTTACCACCTCTAAATCCACAGGACCTTTCGACGTAGAAACGGTATCGTCCCTATCAAAAGCGTATATCTTCATGCTTTTACCTTTCTGAAAATCTGTAATCCGCTAGAATTTAAATAACCTTCCATTCCACTCCCAACCTTCAGATTTCACAATTTGTATCGTAAATCCCTAACAAAATAAAGAAAAAAGAGCTTTTATACCCATAATTTCGAAAGACATAATAATTTCATTCAGTAAGAAAAATTTACATGGAAAAGAAAAACAAAGCATCCTTCATAATACCGACTCTAAACGAAGAGTCTTCCATACAAAGCACAATAGAAGCGGGTTTTTCCTGCGACCTTATAGAGGAAGTAATCGTTGTCGACGGCGAAAGCGAGGATAAAACCTACCAACTGGCCGAAGAAGCCGGAGCTAATGTAATAACCCAACAAAAAAAAGGAAAGGGAGACGCTATCAGAACTGGGCTACAATATGCTTCCCACCCAATTTCCGCTTTTATGGACGCTGATATACTAAACATAAAACCAGTGATGATTCGGAAACTGGTCGAAACTGTAATGGATGGCGCTGACTTTGTCATTTCCGACTTCGATAGAGAAGGAGGGAGAGTCACCGAACTCATTGCAAAACCTATGTTTGCAAAATTCTTCCCGGAAATAAAGGTGAATCAGCCATTAACCGGAGAATTCGCTGGAAAAACAGAACTACTACGAAAAACACCTATAAGAGACGGTTGGGGTGCCCAAGTAGACATAATCATACCGAACTGGATAGACGAAAATATAGATTCTAGAGAAACTTATATAGGATTCAAAGACCATGATAGAAAACCCTTGCTTGAACTCACCGAAATGGCAAAAGGAGTTTCTACAGCCATTCTAGAACACGCTTGGAGACTAGAAAGGATGGAAAAAATCAATTCCGAAATTACTCCCCTCTTCCGAGCCGACGAAGAAAATGAAAATAAGATGAAAGAAAAGGAATTAAAAAAATAGTGTTATGGTGAAAATCTCTAAATGAGCGACTTAACCGAACTGGAGGGTGAGCTTGAAAGTTTGTTTCACTACCTATAGAGGTAGCATGTACTGCGGAGGTCAGGGAATTTACTCTTACTACCTGACGAGAGCCCTTGCTAGATTAGGACACGAAGTACACTTAATATCCGGTCCCCCCTATCCCGATAAGCCTGAAGGTGTCAAACTTCACAAAATCCCAAATCCTAATTTTTTCGAAAAAGGAGACTCCGCGTTCAAAAAATTAGATATCAAAGAAATCTTTAAACCTATAAACTTATACGAGTGGGCTGTCAGCAGATTTGGAGATTTCCCTGAAATTTTAGGATTCAGTATAAGAGCGATTGAAGAGATTAAGGAGTTAAATAATCGTGTCGGTTTGGATGTTATTCACGACAATCAGTGTATCGGTTATGGTTTTTTAATTCTGAGGCAACTCGGTATTCCTATGGTTACTACTCTCCATCATCCTCTTAAGATTGATAGAGAGAAAAGTATTAATGAATCTGAAACCTTCTTGGGAAAATTAGGTAATATTTTGTATTACCCTCTGATTATGCAACGCCTTTCCATCAATGCATTCGACAAAGTTATTACGGTAAGCGAAGCTAGCGTTGGAGACATTGAAGAGCATTTTGGTATCTCCAGCGATAATATACGAGTAATTCATAACGGTATTGACGAAGAATTATTCAAACCTATAGAAAATAATCGAAAGAAAGAAACACAAAGAGCTGACAACGGCCAAGAGACCACATTCCTATTTGTGGGAGAAACAGAAAACAAACACAAAGGTTTCAGAGTTCTTTTACAGGCTTTTGAAAAACTTTTGGAAGAACACGATTCGTGCAGATTGAGAGTGATAAACGGAAACTCACCCGAATCTAATTACACTGAGAAATTAATCAGGAAGCATGGTGTTGAGGATAAAGTAGATTTTCTAGGCAGAGTCTCAACTCTTAGATTAGTAGAAGAATATTCCTCTGCGACAGCCGTTGTAATGCCTTCTTTACATGAAGGTTTTGGATTGCCAGCAATAGAGGCTATGAGTTGTGGAACTCCCCTAATCGCTTCAACCTCAGGTGCCCTACCCGAAATCGTTTCTCCCAATTCCGGAATACTAGTCCCTCCACGAGACATAGAAAAACTAGTAGAGGCTCTAGAGATAATTCATCAAAACCCAGAAAAAAGGAAAAAAATGGGAGGGAAAGGAAGAGAAAGAGTGAAAGATAAATTCACTTGGGGGGAAGCTGCCAAAAAAGCGACTGAAGTTTACGAGGAGGTTCTAAATGCTCCAGACCATTGATTTCGATATTTTCGAAGTTGAACCTGGGGAAATAATGCTTGATTTGGGGTGTGGAACCGGGCGTCATACCCTTTCTAAAAAAATCCGAGACGCCACAATCCTCTCCCTTGACATAAACCAGGACTCTCTTGAAGAAATTAAATACTCCATAGGAGGATCAATCGGCGAAAACAATGGAAACAAAATAAATCTACTGCGCGGCGAAGCTTTGCATCTCCCTTTTCCAAACAAGTCTATTGATAAAGTAGTTTGTTCGGAGGTACTGGAACATATACCTAACGAAAAAGGTTGCCTGGAAGAGATTAATAGGGTTCTTAAACCTGACGGCGAGCTGGCTGTTAGTGTTCCGACACATATTTCTGAAATAGTTATAGAACATCTTGCAGACGAGTACTTGGGTAAAGAAGGTGGACACATTCATGTTTTTAATCGAGAAGAATTGATTGAGAAGATTGAGAACAGAGGATTTAAGGTTTGGAAGACCGATACCGGCCACTCCCTTCACTTCTTTTATTGGATTCTCAGAGCTCTATTTGGGTTAGAGGAAGAAAACAATTTATTGCCTAAAATCTATCACTCCTTCTTGAAAAATACTGACGGCTCTAATTTTTGGAAAAAAGTAGAAGAGGGGCTTAATTCAATAGTGCCGAAGAGCTTCATTGTCTATGCTCGAAAAAATCATTCTGCCTAATTTTTCTAGAGATTTTTAACCCGGTTGAGGTTCGATAACCATAGAATACTCTGCTTTGCCCCGAAATCTTATGGGTTTTCCGGTTTAGAGTTTGTTTTTCAGAGTCTTTCAACAATTGTCGCTATTCCGACTCCACCGCCGCCGCAGAGAGCTTCTAATCCATCGTCGATGTTTTCCCTTTGCCTCTCGTGAACCATCTCCGTAACGTAAAGCACACCATTAGCTCCTATCGGATGCCCTATCGCTATTGCTCCACCCGTCCGTTTACCTCGTT
>CAYSUV010000076.1:0-6236 GCA_964434275.1 Hadarchaeota archaeon (SeqCode)
CCTCTCGGCGATGGAGGCCCCACATACAGAACCTGCACCATGTGCGGGACAAACGATTACGTCGTCTCCTAAGGTTAGCAGTTTGTTAAATATGCTGTCGAATAATTTTTCTGCGAGTTCTTCTGCTTTATCCATTCCTAGTAGGTCAACTCGTCCTATATCGCCGGCGAAAAGGGAATCTCCGGTGAAAACTATCCAGGGTGCTTCTTCATAATCGTACAGTAGGTAACTCATATGTCCCGGCGTGTGTCCTGGCGTGTGGATTGATTCTATTTTAAGCCTTCCAATTTTCCATTTCTGCCCGTCTTGGACCTCATTTCCGTATTTATAATCTAATTGAGAATCACTGTGCCATATTTTCGCGCCTGTTCGATTAGCCAGTTCTAAAGATCCTATTAAATAATCCTCATTTCTATGAGTTTCTAAAATATTTGTTATTCTAAATCCGTTTTTCGAAGCTTTCTCTATATAAACATCACAGTCCCGCCTGGGATCAATAACAACAGCCTCTCCTCTGTCTCCTATTAAATAGGAGTAGTGTGCCAATCCTTTGCTCTCAACACGTTCAAATAACATTTTCACCCAACTTTATGTTTCTAAATAAGTCAATAATTCATCGAGGATTTCTACCGGTAACAGTCGGATTATCGGGATAAGCTGTCCATTCAGTAAAAGAACCTTCATAGTTTTTAACTTCTGAAAATCCGAAATACCATCTAAGCAAAATAAACTCATTAGTCGCCTCTCTACCAGTTCCACAGGAACAGATTATAGTTTTATCTTTTGTTACATCATGCTCTTCCAAAATTTCTCTCAACTCATCTTCAGATTTGAGAAGTTTAGGGTTACCATCGACCATAAGACTCTTCCAAGGTAAGTTCACCGCTCCTGGTATATGCCCAGGCTTTGGCCATATCGCCTGCCCTTCGTACATCTCAGATGGTCTCGCATCCAGCAATACCACATCGTCTTTTTCCTTCAGCTCCTTAACTTCGTCCATATCAACACAATAATTCTCTCTGATGTCCACATTGAAATTCGACTCTTCCACCTCGGGGAATTTTTTAGTCAAATTTTTCCCCTCTTTTTTCCACTTGTCAATCCCCCCATCTAGAACATAGATATTATCATGCCCAAACCGGGCAAGGGTGTAAGCGGCCATAGTTTGTTCTAGTCCGTCTCCCCAACCTCTGAAATCACCAATGCCAGTATATACTACGACTGGAACTTCTGACTTCAGTCCAACTCTTCTGAAAAGGGATTGAATTGCGGTGGAAGGAACATAAACTCCCGGCCTCCCGTTTAAAGGGACTCTTAACAGTCTTTGGTTGAAGTATATAGCTCCGGGGATGTGTTCGGATATATAATCATGAATGTCTGGTTGTACATCTAGAATCATCAATTTTTCGTCTTTTTTATGATTATCTAACCAGTCGGTAGAAACCCACTTAACTTTACCTTCACCATCGGGGTATGGGTAATTTTTCATTTTTACTTCACCTCCTTGCAGAATCTTCCATAATCGACTTTATCAATATTTGCTTAATAGTGGAATCTAATATGCTCAATATTGACTTTCAACTATGGTGTTAGTCACGTTTGGAGAAAATCGATAATTTCTTTTATATCCGGAACTACCGTCATTTCGTAAACTTTTGAAAAGATTACATTTTGATTATCATCAACTATCACATTTGCTCTTGCCGAAAAAATACAATATAATCACGAAAATCCGAAAATGAGCCGTAAAAACTATTCGTAATATTCAAATTTGAAAATTTGTACAAAAAAGAAATAACCAAATACCCGTATGAAGTAAAATACAAGTGAGGAAGAAAAAAATGTCTTCCGAAGAACGCCGTCAATCTGAGGAAAAAAGAGAGAAAGCTAGGAAAATACTCTACAAAGAACCAGAAATAGAAAATCTACAAGACAAATTCAATCTTTCAGAAGACGCAAAAAGTGCCGCTTCGTTAATATATAGAATACTAGTTGGTCTGGGGAAAGGGCTAAGTGACTCTCAAAAGCGCAGTTTTTCGGCTCTCGCCATAAGAATAGCAGCTGAGAGAGTAGATGATAATAGACCGCGTAAAAAGGATCTTGCTGATACTGTTGATGTTTCGCAAAGGACCCTAACAAGACGTTTTAAAGAGATCAGCGAGGATGATGATTGCAAAAAATTGTTGGACTATGTAGAGGACAGGATAAAGTTTTGGAGTAAAAGGAAGGAGGAGAGACTGCAAGAAATCCTCTAATTTGACAAAAAATGTCGGAGTATTAAATAGTTCTCAATTATTACTTTGTTTTGCTTTCTATTTAAAATTTATGTTGGGTTCTTATTTCGTTTTTAAAGATAATCCAGTATTTACCGTGAATAGAGCGAGGTAGACAAAAAATGTCGAAAAATATCTATTTTGAGATTCAAACCTGTCGGAATTCAAAGTTCTTCCAGAATATAAGTCTCAAATTTTTCTATAAACTCTTCGACTTTATCAGCTTGGATTTGAGCTCCACAAGCGACAGCATGACCACCGCCTTCTCCACCCACCGTTTCCGCTGCTTTTCGAATCGCTCGACCCAAATCCAAACCCTTCAAGAATAATAATTTAGAACATCTGGCAGAAATTTTAGCGACTCCGTCATGTTTAACCACTCCGGCCATTGGTTTGAAAGGATCGGCTTTTTCATGTCCGAGCGTTAATCCGGCTACTGTTCCGATGAAAGTTTCTCTCAAGATATCAGAAGCGTCAAAATGCTGTAAATAACCTTCAGGTCCTTTTTTAATCCCTTTTTCTCTGATGTGGCTCATTCCTTCTGCTATGCATTTCCTATGATATTTGAGAAGTTTTAACATTTGTCTATAATAAACGTCTCTGTCCCCTTTCGCTACTTCTAAACCTATTAAAGGTTGCTCGTGTCTGGCTGTTGAGTTTATACACGTAGAAAATTCGTCAGCCCCTCTTAAGAAAGACTCCTCCTTTTCGTTCAATAATGTGTAAACTTCTCCAATAATTAGGCCAGGAACGTAATCAACTAGTTCTTCTGGAACTTCCGAAATAGCTCTCGTAATCAATTCGCTAGCCAATTTTCGTTTTTCGTCTTCCGATAGGTCGACCGGTCTCCGATAACCGTTTTCAGTTTGGTAGGGGATATCTAGGTTCTTTAACAGGCTTACCGAACCTTCTATGGAATTACTCACTCCCGGAATAGGAGGATCTGACAAATTCTTCAGAGCTCTGAAAACGGGTCTGGTATGACGCCCATAAAGAAGTAAATCCTTCTCTTTTTTCACTTCACCTGTTTCGATTCCGTCCTTAGCTATTTTCCGATTGTAACCCTTTAGTTCACCCCAAGCATTTTGAACATCGCCAATTGCCCCTATCAAACCTAATCTTGAAAGGTCTTTATTCTCAGTATTCAAAGCTTTAGCTACAAGATAAGCCATTCCAGAACCGCTAATTTCTCCAACTCCATCCAAATCCTCCAAATGAGCGTTAAAATGAATAAGGTTAGGCCAACCATCTTCCGGTTCCGGAGAGTGATGGTCCGCTACTATAACATCACTCCCTTGAAATTTTTGTTTCAAGTTTTTTAATTGGGAACTACCCAAATCGGTAAAAATGGTGAGTTCTCCCATATCTAACTCTTCAACAACTTCAGGATACAACATTCTTACAAATTTAACTTGATGTCTAATCTCAGCACGATCTAAAGCCTCTGATAGTAATGCTCCTGAAGAAATTCCGTCAGCGTCCATATGCGAAACAAGAGTTATAGAATCGTTCTCGTGTTGAATTATCTTTTCTGATGCTTCTTTCGCAGTTTCGAACATTTAGTCCACCTTTCCTTTTTCTCACTATTTTATTAGACACACTCATTAAAATTCACATTAAATATTCCTATTCTGTGATTCTTCTATTGGTTCAATCTTTTACTATTTGGTAGACTTTAGAAAGATATTAAATCCCTTAAAGAACGGCTGTGGAATTTTTAACTCTTCTTGGAGAGATAATAAAGTGAGAGTATTTAGCGTGGTTAACGGTTTGTTTAGGATAGAATGTTTTCATAATGCTTTAGAAATGTTTTTGTAAGTAAGGAAAAAAGATCTGCTATTTTTGTCTCGTCGCTATAAATCTTCTCTTTTAGAGAGTAAAACCACTTTACCTCGTCCTTAAGTTCTGAAATTTTCTCTTCATAACTATCTAGAGATTGTCCACTTGCAATTGTTTTTCCCAAGGCTCTCCCCGATGCTACTGCTGTATCTATTCCAGCGCCTACGAAGGGCCTACAAAGTCTGGCGGCGTCTCCTGCGAGTGCTAGGTTTTTTTGGGGCACTAAACTCTTGAGGGGGCGAGCGCTGGGTATCATTCCGCAAACTCTTTCTTTTACTTCTCCCTCTATTTCTTCTTCCTTTTTGAAATGGTTTACTCGCTCTTTCAAGTTGTTTTCTTCCAAATTCTCTTCGCAAACGCCTACTTTGGCTTTATCACCAGCTGGTAGTATCCCTGCATATCCGATGTCTATGTATTTTTTCTGAATGAATAATTCGATAGTGTCGAATCGTTCCTCTACGATGTCAATTACACAACTTGAGATTTCGTAGGGTGTTAATCTTGTATCTAGACCTGCTTTTCTCCCTATTTTTGATGGGGCTCCGTCGGTTAGTGCTACTGTTTTAGCTTCATATGTTGCGTCTGGTGTTTTTACTTTCCAGTACTTGTTTTTTCTCTCAATTCCTGTGGCTGGGGTTTCGAGCAGAACTTTTGAGTTTTTTTCGGCTTTATCAAGCAATGCTTGATCAAACTTTTTTCTATCTACGACATAAAGGAAGTAGTTTAGACCGGCATCGCTAGCTTTTGCTTCGAAGGTTTTGTCGTTAAGATGTCCTTTCGCTTTCTTAATTTTGTCCTGCATCGCTTTTTTAGGGAGATCAGGTTGGATTTTTTCAACCATAGCACTGGTCAACCCACCTGCGCAGGTTGAGTGGGGTCTTTTCCCTTTTTCGAGTAATAATACTTCTTTTTCTTTTCCGGCATAGGCTGCTGCACAGGACCCTGCTGGTCCTCCCCCGATTACAATCAAATCTTTCATCCAAACACTATATATTTTTAAATATAGGGTTAGTCTCCATATTTTCCAAGCCAATTACTATATCCGAAAATGATAGGAACTACCCGACCGCTAATCCTGCCTATCCCACCCTTGTAGGCTGTTTTTTCGCTAAATTCTTGCACGTCATCTTGCAATATGTTAGGGCCTGCTATAGTGAGTGGGACGGGGTCTGAGGTGTGATCTCCATATACGATGGGTGTGGTGTGGTCTCCGGAAAAGGCAAGGTGGGTTTCGCTCCAGTCTAGGTTTTTCAGGAAGTATCCTATAACGTCGTCTACTTTTTCGATGTAAGAAATTTTGGCTTCCGCGTCATGGTCGTGAGCGCAAGAATCTGCTCCTTTCATATGTACAAATACGAATTTTTCTCCTTTTTGCAATTCTTCGACGGCCAGTTTAGCTTTGTTTATAATAGGTGAGTCTGCTCCTCCTGTGACTCCTTTTGCTTTTTTGAACTCTAAACCTAAAGCTCTCGCAACGCCTATATATAGAGCTCCGGCTCCGATCATCGTTCCTCCAACTCCATAACTCTCTTTTAGGGTCGGGAGGTCTGGATAAATCGCGGCTCCGCGAGGAAGCAACACGTTTGCGGGCGGCTTGTTTTCTTCCCTTCTTTTTTTGTTCAGGGGAATTTCTTTCAAAATATCGTGAGCTTGTTCTACCAGTTCATTCAAAATGGAGGCTGTCCTTTCGGCATCCTCGCTGTCATCTAAGGGTTTAGCTTTCGGAACTTTCACCCCTGTTTCATGGGGATCGACATCGGTCAAGCGTCCAGATAGGTTTTCACCTCGGAGAACTAAGGCACCTCGATGTTCTGTGCTTGCTTTGAAATCTACCTCCACGTCTGGGTCGGAAGATTCTAAATTTTGGAGAGCATCTTCAAGTTCGTCCTGACCCTCACTGATTCTTCCTGCCCTCCTGTCCTGCAGAATAAAATCTTCGTCGACCGTAGCAAAATTAGTCCTGAAACAAACGTCATTCTTCTCTACATTCATGCCGATACCAAAGGCTTCAAAAACACCCCTTCCGGTATAGTACTCCTTCGGATCATATCCGAAAATCGACAAGTGAGAGGTGTCACTACCAGGTCTAACTCCCGGCGCTACTGGATCTAACAACCCTATGAC
>CAYSUV010000077.1:0-6205 GCA_964434275.1 Hadarchaeota archaeon (SeqCode)
GATTTATACACATCCAAAAGTTATTCTTAACGGTTCTTTGTACGAAAATCATTACTACATGCCTCCCGGTATTTTTGCAGCAAGAATAAAAGAAGAAGTTGACAGAGATTACTACCAAGATATGAAGAAAGACATAATCAATGAAGAAAAAATTACAGGGGAAGAGAAGAAAAGAGAGAAAGATGAAAACCTTGACGAAATACTTCAAACTCTTGAAGACCTAGAAAAAATAACCTCTTAATTAGAATAATAAGACCCCTCATTCAACAAAATTATCACTAATCAGTATAACAGAATGAAGGTTCCACCTGTACTTTTGAAAATTTTCCACCAATTTTAGATTTCAGCCAACTACTAAATCCAAAGTTAATCTTAGTAACTTTTCCGGCTAATTTTTGGTCTCGACTAATTTTTTTATCTTGTCTTCAACTTCTTTTCCACCAGGTACGCATTTTCCAAGATCAGCATCTTTTTTTACAATCGATTCAGCATAGTCTGGACAGTTATCAAAACCGCAAGATCCACAATTATATCCAGGAAGAGCTTCCAGAATCTTTTCCTCAAAAGAGGCCGGACCCTCTCTCGATAGAATGTCTTTTTTCTTAATGATGGTTCCCGTGGCTATTCCTATTATTATGATTCCAGGAACGGTCAGAATATATCGGGAGAACATGAATTCAATACCTAAAAACTTTGTTTCAACTATAAGCATTGGAGCTTTGATAACTGCCCAAGCACTCAAAATTATAACAATATTAACGATGCTGGCTCCTTTTTTCAACAAGGATTTAGTGATTGGAAAAGCGGCGTAGATGGGACCTGCTGAAAATGAACCGATGGATATGGATGCAATTTTTCCTTTGATTCCGGCTTCGGACCCGAAATTTTTGATGATGGTTTCTCGGGGCACCCATACGTCGATGAGTCCTGAAATTAGGATGACAGCGGGCAAGATTTCTATCATTTGTTTTAAGTAAATTTTTAGAGTTTTTAGAGATTGAAAAAATATGTCGGTTTTGAACGTTAGTACGATAGTATAAGCGATTATGGTGGCTAGGATTATTTTGTTGTTTTTCAATCCTTCTTTGAACTTCATAAAATCACCATCATTCCGATAGCTATCAGTATTGCTATGATAAAAGACAAGATATTTCTAATCAGAGTAAATTTTTTGCCGAAATGTTCTATTTCGATAGGGGCGGTAGCAAAGCCTACCATAGTTAAAGTTGTGATGAATGCGGCTACTGCTACTAGATATGCTCCTTTTTGGACTAAAGAAGCTGCTAGGGGAAAGGCCACGAACGCTGGAATAATTGTGATTGTTCCGGTTATTGACCCGTAGAGGGTGCTTAGGAGAGCGCTTGATCCTCCTAATATCGATTCGATAAAGTTTTCTGGAATTATGGCGAGGAATAAGGCTACGAGCGCTAGTATACCTAGGATATCTCCTCCTATGTCTGAAAGTCTTGATTTAGCGATGTTCAAACTAGCTATTGTTTTTTCTCTGTCTTTATACAAAGACCAAAGGAGACCTCCGATAGTTAAAATTAAGAGTGAGATAGTGAAAGGGTCCAGTTTAAACACCTCTATTTCTCGATTAATTTTCTATAATGTTCCCATAATCCTTCGATTTTTTCTGATAATGACCGTTTTCCACCACTTAGGGACCAGAGTAAAACTTGTGATTGGATTAGGCCGATATAAAATATCGATGCGGTTTCGATATCCACATCTTTTCTTATTTGGCCGGTTTTTTTCCCTTCCTCAAGCAGGTTCTTTATGAAGCTGAGACATTCATCTACTATATTTAGGAGTTTTTCTCTGAGTGATTTTTTGTTAAGATGTATTTCGTCTGAGAAGAGTAGTCTAGTTACTCCTGGATTTTTCTCTACGAATTCTAAGTGTGCTCTGATAATGTTTTTCATCTTTCCCATCGGGTCTTCGTTTTTTGTTTCTTCTTCTGCTTCTGAGAGAGTTTTTAGAAGTCTGTTTCCAGCAGTTTCTATTGTTTTGCTGATTATTTCTTCCTTTGAAGAAAAGTGTCGGTAGAGAGCCGCTTCTGAAAACCCTATTTTTTGGGCTATGCGTGCGGTTTTTAGTTCCCTTACTCCTTTTTCGGATATGAGTTTCAAAGTAGTTTCGATTATTTCTTTTTTTCTGGTTTTTGTGTTTTTCCGACCCAATCTCATCACGTAAGTTAGTGCTAACTAACATATTTAGGCTTATAAATTTTCGGGAAAATAAAAAAACACAAAACTAAGTTTAAACCACCACTTGTAAACAATCTAATTGGAATGACTAAGAAAAAGTGCGAAAAGTGCGGAAAAAAAGTCGAATACTTAACAAATGACCTTTGCGACCGTTGCTATATCGAAGCGAATGAAGGCCCTTGTTTTTGTTTTGACAAATTAGAACGGTTTGAATAAGATAATTCTCAAGTTTGAATGTATTTTCTTCTTTGGATTATTCAACTTCCTTAATTTTTCTCTAAAAATAGAGTGCTATTGTTTGCATTAAGTTTTATCTGGGTCTGTTTTCCAAAAATTTTAGGAAAACCTTAAAGAAGAATTTATCGTGAAGATTCCCCATCCGGTTTTTTTAATTGTATTTTAAACTTAGTTCCTCCCGATTCAGAGTCTACTAGCTTAATATGACCATTATATTGCTCTATTATCCTATGCACCAAAAACAAACCTAGTCCCGAACCAGAATCCTTACCTTCTTTATACCCCTTTTCGAAAACTTTACTTTTCTCATCGTCAGCTATACCCTTACCATCATCAGCAATGCAGATTTTACATTTTTCATCCCCTTCCCAACACCTAATTTCGATTTTATCACAACCAGAATGCTCTATAGAATTTTCGATCAAATTGTTGAATAAATCCTCAAGTAAAGCACCGCCTAAAGCTCTACAACTGCAAATAGAATAATCTAATTCAATACCATTTTTAGAAGCCAGATCCTCTTTTTCCTCAACCACCCTCTCCAACATTGGACCTATATCGACTGGTTCAGGTTTTTCTTCACCGATTCTCCTCAGAGTTCTTACTTTCTCTATTTGACCAATTCCACTTTCATGCACATCAATAGCCAAATCGAGATAATCCTTTGATTTTTCCGTAAAGCCATCCTCTCTAATCTTCTCTAAGTAGGCCTTTGCAACATTTAATTTGTTTTTCAAGTCGTGTCTTAAGAGAGATTGTAGGAATTCTTCTCTTTCCTCGGCTTTTATCCGTTCGCTTATATCCTTGGAGCTTATCAGAATAAATTCTACTTCACCCGTGTTCGGATTCGGAATGGGTGATAGGAAACTTCTAAAGGTACTCCCTTTCATTTCATGTCTTAGTTCTTCCCCCTCGCTAGTCTCAAAGACCCTTTTGAGAGCGTTGATGAAGGGTTCTAATTCTTGTTCATTGAAAAATTTTTGAATTTTTTCATCCAGCACTTCATTCTCAGGTTTTTCTAGAAGTGAGAGAGTTTTTTTGTTCACATATCGGAATTTAAAGTCGTTATCAATTCTGCACATATGAACTCCAGAATTTTCAGCCATCATTTGAACTCTGGCTTTTCCTATTTCAAGCTCTCTTTCGATTTGTTTATACTCCGAAATATCTCTTGCAAAAGTGAAATGATAATCTGTTCCCTGGTGTTCGACCTTGTTGATTAGCAACTCTACCGGAAAACTAGAACCATCTTCTTTAACATGCTTTGACTCTATTTCTATTTTTCCTTTTTCTTCGACTTCCCTCCAGTGCTCGTCCCAATTTTCCTTGGAGAAATTTGGATCTATCTCGAAAATTTTCTTTTCTTCTAGTTCTTCTATTGAATAATTCAACTTTCTTGCGGCTTGCTCATTGGCATAAACAATATCGGCATCTTCATTTGAGACAAAAATAGCCTCAGGAGCGTGAGTGGCGGAAAGCTTGAAAAAGTCCTTTCTTTTCTCAAATCTTTGAAGCTTTATCTCCTGAACTATAGCATTGGATAAAATCCCGTATTGAGATTTCGGATCAGCTCCTTTACGTAAGTAACGATTAGCTCCTAAGTTTAATGCTTCAAGAGCGACTTCTTCTCGTCCCCTTCCTGTAAAAATCAGGAAAGGAATTTCATCGTTTTTTTCCTCCCTAATTATTTTCAATAGTTCAATCCCATCCATTTCAGGCATTTGGTAATCTGCTATAATAGCGTCATAGTCTTCTTCTTCCATCTTTTCCAGTGCTTTTTTTGGAGAAGTAGTAGTTTCAACATCCAGTCTTTCATCTTCTTTTTCGAGAAAGACTTTAGACTGTTCAAGAACGGCAGGTTCGTCATCTATGTGCAGTACTTTTATATGCTCCATTGAATCAATTCCACTTTCTTTTTACGCTTTTTTCCATCTTCACTTTAGTAAACAATTATATCATTCTTAGGGACTTTCGAGTTTTGCCAACGGGTTGTTTCTTCTGAGTTTTTAAGATGAGCTTTTTTTCGAATAAGTTATTCTTTTGATTTGTGGTTAGATTCCTTTCTGTGACTTGGCCGGTTATCCTAATTTGTGTGAGAGATATTAACAAAAAATCTACACAAAGTAAATTGGACACCATGAAAAATAAAGAAGTTTCTAAAATCCTGTATGAGATAGCAGATTTTCTAGAGATAAAAGGCGTTGATTACAAGCCTCGAGCTTATAGGAGAGCAGCTCGAAATATTGAGGCATTAACCGAAGATATTGTTGACTTTCATAAACGAGAAGAACTTCAAGAAATTGATGGGATAGGAGAAGCAATATCTGAGAAAATATCCGAATATATAGAGACCGGAAAACTAGAATACTATGAGAAGCTTAAGGAAGACCTTCCAGTAAACATAGAAGAATTAACTAGTATTGAAGGATTAGGGCCTAAATCTGTAAAAAAATTATACGATAATTTAAATATTTCAACTATTGAAGATTTAGAGTCCGCCGCTGAAAAGGGCGAAGTGGCGGAAGTCAAAGGTTTCGGAGAAAAGGTTCAAAAAAACATACTTGAAAATATACAATCTGCTAAAGAAGGAAGAGAAAGAAAATTACTGGGGAAAATTCATGCTCTAGTACAAGATATGAAGGAGATACTACAAGGAAAAGGGGTGTTTGGGAGATTAGACGTGGTAGGTTCTTATCGGAGAAAAAGGCCGACTATTGGTGATGTGGATATTTTAGCTACCGCGGAAAGTCGGGAGGAGGGGATGGAAGCATTTTGTGGATTGGACGATGTTGAAAACGTTCTGCAAAAAGGGGAAACAAAATCTTCGATCGTTCGTTCTGATGGGTTACAGGTAGATTTGAGGATTGTTGAGCCATCATCTTATGGTTCTGCTTTGTTGTATTTTACCGGGTCGAAGGATCATAATGTGGCTATGAGAAGTAAAGCAAAAGGAAGAGACTGGAAACTGAATGAGTATGGTTTGTTCGATGCTGAAGATGAGTATATTGCTGGAGAAACAGAATCATCAGTTTATAAGAATTTAGATATGGAGTTTATCCCTGCCGAGCTTAGAGAAAATACAGGAGAGATTGATGCCGCTGAAAATAACAAATTACCGGATCTAGTTAATCTCAGCGATATAAAAGGTGATTTCCAAGTTCACACCAATTATAGCGATGGAACGGCTAAAATTAGGGAAATGGCTAAAAAAGCTATGGATAATAACTTGGAATATATCTTGATTTCTGACCATGGCCCGTCTCTTAAAGTGGCTGGGGGTTTGGAAGAAAAGGAGTTTAAAGAACAAGGAGAGAGGATTGAAGAAGCAAATGAGGAATTAGAAATAGAGATTTTGTGGGGAATTGAGGCTAATATTATAGAAGACGGGTTAGACATCCCGAAGGAGTGGTGTGAAATGCTAGATTTTCTTTGCGTGGGCCTGCACGAAAGATTGGATAATCCCACAGATCGGATTTTATCGGTATTCGGTGAGTATCCTGTCGACGTTTTAGTTCACCCTCTCGGACGGCGGATTTTTAGTCGTGATCCTTTTGAGCTAGATTTGGATAAAATTTCGAGTAAGGCGAAAAAGGAACATATTGCGTTTGAAATAAATTCTCAACCTGAGAGGTTGGATTTAGATTGGCAAAATGTCAAGAAATATCGAGATAAAGTTAAATATGTTATTTCTACAGATGCTCATTCGACTATTCAGTTAGATTATTTACATTTAGGAGTTTCTCAAGCAAGAAGAGGTT
>CAYSUV010000078.1:0-6174 GCA_964434275.1 Hadarchaeota archaeon (SeqCode)
TAATAGGGACAAGCTTTACGATATGATAAAATTGGAAGTTTTTGAAAACGAGCTTGAAGAAATGTTGTTAAACAACTCTGATAATTTTACTACAGTGGTCGAAAATCTTGTAAGGAAAACATCCTCAATTTATGAAAATGTTGCAGATCTTATCGAATACAACAGAGAATTTTTCAACAATTTCTCGAAGAACGGTTTCGACCTCGAGAACATTAGCGGTTCCGAGAACTCAATCACCAAAATTTTAGAAAAGCGAACGCATGAAATCATGGATTTAGCTAACAAGTTAGACAATAATGTCGGAAGAGATTCTAGAAACATGTGGTCTTTCGCTGAAAATATTGTGACTCACGTAGAAAGCTACGTTGGGAAAATCGAGAACTTCGCTAGGAGTGCCGAAGAAAACATTTCAGAAATTAAGATTGAGATTGAAGCAGAAGTTGAGGAAAAAGATTGGGAAGAAGTCGGACAGATAATCTCGGATAATATACAACCATTGGTTAAGAACACAAAAGAACTTGTAGAGGAAATGCAACAAAAAATTGAAAGCGATATCAAGAATTTGAAATCTGTAGCTGCCATGTTAGAAAATATGGAAAACTACTACATTGAAAAATTATACAAAACCATCCAACATACTGTAGGACCTTTGCTTAAAGGTGATTTTGCTGAGTTTTCTAATACGTTTACACCTTTCAATCTTTCTGAGTTGAAGGAAAATCTTTCCGATTTGGTGCAATATAATAAAAGCGTTTATAATGATTTGAAGGGGTCAGTTGAGGATGTGGCTGATTCTCTTAGTTCTGGTGGAGTTCAGAATTTGGTTACGGGGATGTTTGAAGATGATGAAAAAAGGATTGAGAATTTAGCTACTAGTATGATTTCTTCTCCTTCTGCGGTTGTTGAGAATCTTAAGAAATGGAACATTTCATATATGAAGAGTGCACTTGAAAACGTTGAAATTAGGATTAAGGTAGAATGGGAGGATTTAACTGATGAAGAGTTGGCCGAAGATGGAACTACTATCGATGACTCCATTGATGATTTGATTGATTATAATGAGTACAAGCTTAAATCTATCTCCTCTGATTTGGCCAAGAAGTACGAGAATTTGCGGACCGGTTTTGATAATATTCTTAGTAAGAACTGGGAGAATCTTAGGGATTACGCTTATGGAGAATTTAATCAGGTCTTCGGAAGTATTGTTCAAGAAACTGAGTCTTTCATAGAAACTGACTTTAGCAATAAGATGGAGTCGTTCGGAGAGGAGCTAATTACTTACAATCTTGAATCGGCTCGAGAATATTCCAAAAACCTCTTTGATAACATAGTTAAGGAAGTTTTGAAATTTTCGAACGAACTAGTTGAGGAAGACAAAAACGAAATAGAGAGTTTCATAGGTGTAAAATTTTCAGACCTAGAAGACTGGAACGATCTTACCATAGAACAAAATAGCTTGCTCGACAACGCTACAAACCACTTCAGGAATTACTTAAAAGATATGATTGAAGACCTAGGAAATCAACTCGTCGAAAAATCGATAGAATACGTGAAAAGAGTCTCCCCCAATCTCTACAATTACTTGAATGATGTGGTAGAAGATGCTAGAAAGTCTATAGACCTGGGAGAATGGGATAGTGAAAAGTGAATTTCGATGATGCAACTGAAAAAATTAGCGAAACCTTGAATGATATTGAGAAGGGTGCTAGTAAGCCATTCGGAGAATTTGAAAAAGAGTTAATTAACTTTGATATGACTTGGGTCCGAGCAGAGATAGGTCTTCAAGGAAAGGGCGAGGCTTACTGGAACGGTTTGGATAATATTAAGTTTGGAAAATCTGGAAGTGGTTTTGTCGGCGAGTTTGAAACTGGGCCTTTGTTGGGTCTTCTCTATGATATTGGGTTGAAAGGTACTGGTGAATTGTCGATAGGGCCGATTTTAGGTATGATTTATGTTGATATGAAGTTGCCTATTGAGATTGACCAGGAGGCTGAGGTTCAGGCGTTTCTTAAGCTTGATACTGAGCTTAGTAGTGATGTGAGTGTTGAGGGTGCTGGTTCTAAGAAGTTGGTTTGGGATAGGTCTGGAGTTGTTAAGAACTTTTCGGCTAGAACTTTGACGCGTAGTGAGACTACGCGGTTGGTGGCGGATAATATGGAGTATTCCGCGGACTTGGATTTGGTTGCAAGGTTGAAAACGGATGGAGTTCTTGCTAATTCTTCTGAGGATTATAAGATAGTGGATCTTTACAAGGATACCGTATCGCTTGAGAATGGTCGGAAAGAGTTCAACGTTTCTACGTTACAACCAAGAGCTCAAGTTTCTAGTACTCCTGGAGAAAGTCAGGATCTTTTTATTTTTGATATTTTTCCTCATACAAGTCAAGATACCGATTTTCCGAATTACTGGGAGAATGAGTGGAATCCGCGAGAAAACGGATTGGCGAATCCATATTCTGAAAACTATGCTAATATAGGAGTTTTTGAAAAATTCAAGAATTTGGGTCCTGAAAAGAGGTACTATTGGTTAAACAATAGTTATCGAGATTATGGAATTCTAGTTAGAAAAAAGGTCATAAAAATTCACGTTAAGAATACAGGTAAAGTTCCACTGGATAAAGTCATTCTGGGAGAAGACGAGTACGGTCAAGTCGAGATTGTTGATGAAGATAATAAAATAGTAGCGGAACCTCACGTGATTCCGTTGGATAATCTGCAGCCTGGTGAGACAGCTGAGCGAGAAATTGTTCTAGGGATAAAAACAATTGATTTAGTAAAAGAATCCAAGCATTTGGGTTTGGAGTCTAACTACGTTCAAAAAGAGAAGAAGCCAGCTGGAATAGCTGGAAGTTGGGAATTCAAACCTCAAGAAGGGAAAATAATAGCTGAGAATAGTATCACAGTTAAAAAATTCACATCAGGCACTCAAAGCACCATATTATCATTACTTGAAGATAGTGCCGGCGTAGACACTGAGAAATTAAAACCAGATTGGGAAATGAACCAAGCAGATTCCGGAGTGTATCGAGTTAGGACAAATGCATGGCACGACCCGAATGTTACTGGTTGGTTACTCGACAATACTCTAACAAAACTGAGAGTAGCAAAGGCGGAAGTAGGAAAACCCAACCCTAAAATAAAAATCAAAACTCCTTCGAGCATACAGCAAGGAAAAAACCAGAAAATCAAACTGAAATTAAATAATTCGAGTCCCTATATCGCTGAAAATTCAGCCCTGCGTTTGGAGGTTGGTGGAGGGCCTAAAGGTGGCGCTGAGATAATAGATTATGAAGGAAAGGTGACGACACCATCAGCATTTTTCTCGAACCCATCCGCTTTTTCAAACCCGACGCCTTTAACCCCATTCATCTCTTATTTAAAAGAAGATTCTCTTCCACACAAAATTATCGAAAAAACCGGGCCGGGAGGTAGAAGAGATGTTGTGGTTTGGCGTTTTGGAAGTATTGAAAATAATGGGGAGGAAGAGGTGTGGGCTGAGATTCGTGCTGGTGCGAACTTAAACTATATTGTTTGTAACGGTTGGTTGAGTTCGGAAACCGATAATAAGAGGTACAAATTATGGGCTCCTGATAACGGCGCTGAAGTAGAATATTGTGATTTCCGGGGAAGGCCGGCTATTGCGGAGGAATATCATGTTCCTAACGGGTTGACAGGGAAAGATTTGGATGATGATGGAACTTTGGATATGGAAGATCGTCTGCCGTATGTTCCCGGGTCAGATAATTTTGGATGTCCACAGACTCAAGCTGGAGCGGATACTGTGGCATTCGGGCTTGGTGCTAAAGGATTAGTTCTTCCCTCACCTGTATTGACTGAAACTCTGCCGAGGTTGGTTAATCAAACAAGCATTTCGATTAAAGGCAGGGCTCCGAAAGCGAGTGCGGTTCAAATTATAGATAATTATTATGGTGACGGAGAAAAGCCAAAAATTGTAGGGACTCTGAATGTGGTTGAAAATACTTTTGAGGGTATGGTTTCGTTAGACGAGGGAAGACACGAAATTTGGGTAAGGTCCGAATTGTCTAACTTCTTCAGTGAACCTTCTCGGTCTTGGATTGTGGAAGTTGATACTACTGCCCCACCATCTCCGAAAGTTTACCCTCAAGTTACTTCGGTTAAAGATGATGTAAATTATACGAAAGGGGATAAGAATAAGGTAAGTTGGACTTCTGTAAGGGATGATAGAAGCGGCGTAAGTGCTTATCAAGTAAGAGCTACTCCAGGGCCAGCGTATGGATTGGTAAGCCCTTGGATAAACAAGAATTTTTACACATTTGAAAATCTTGATGATGGAAAGACATACAAATATTCTGTGAGGGCAATAGACAAAGCGGGTAATAAGAGTTCTTGGTCTTTATCGAAAAGTTCAACTCAAGATAATAGTCCCCCATCTGTTCCGGAACAGAAAAAGAGAGTCATCGCCAATGGTTCTAAAGAGAAAATTGGTTGGAGTCCGACCACAGACTCTGGTAGCGGAACTAGAGATTATAAGGTCCAACAAATCTATTCTGGAAAAGTAACTGATTCAAGCGGTTGGACGAATGAAACTTCTTGGATTTTCTCTGCTGACAGAGAATATTCCTACCGAGTCAGAGCGAGAGATTGGGTCGGAAACATGAGCGAATGGTCCAAAGAACTATTCGAAAGAGAAACCGGGGAGGACACAACCCGTGCTACGAAACAAAAAACCGACTTTAAATCTAAAATTGTGAATACCCTACGAATTCCCCACCTGATTGCCACTGCTAATAATCTATTCTCAAAACCGGGCAAGATGTCAGGGCAAAAAGTTGGAATCGCTTCTAAAGGTAAAATGTCGGACGAATCAATGTCCTTTGACTATTACGATAAAAATTACTTCGAACCTGTAGAACTGGGCAAACCTAAAATAAAGTTACCATCGGAAACCGTCGTAGGAGTGGGAAAAGAATACTGGTATGCATTCGTCTATACAAATAATGGCGGCGTCGGTCCCTCCGGAGGAGGTATACATGTTGAGGTCCCTCAAGGGGTTGAGATTAAAGACTGGATGCCGAAAAAGGACCCTAGACTCGAGGAACTTACCATCGAAAATAGAGGGGGTAAGCAATTCATAGAATTTTATTTCGATTCTCTTGACATAGGAGAATCTTTAGGTGGGCTAGTAAGTATCGAAGTGAAGAAACCAGGAACACATAAATTAATGTATCGCAGCTGGTCGATCGACTCAAACTCACCACGAGCATACCGAGACCCAAAAGAAGGCAAATTGGATATTACAGGATTCCCATCACACACAATAGAAATAAAAGCTTTAGAAAACCCCGTCAAGCTCCAACTTTCGCCAGAAAACAGGGAATTGAAATTTTATGAAAACCAAAAAGTGCCTCTCAATGTTATAATTAGAAATGCTTGGCCTGAAAGCAGTGTTCATGTAGACAATGTTTCCATGCAGGTGGCTTCTGGTGTCGAACCTGCTTCTGAAGATATGGTTTTGCAAAATATAGATTTGCCTGCGGATTACAACTATGAGAAGAGTCATGTTTGGGAAGCTGACTTGCCTTCAGGGATTTATCCAGTCGATTTAACTGCGGAGAACAAGGATCGTGTTCTGGGTGAGAATCTTGAGGCAGGTATTTTCAAGATTTGCGAACCTAATGTAAAATTAGTTGATGTAAAGCCCGGAAAGCAGTATTTTTATTATGATAATGAAAACGCGAAAATTATTAGTCGAGTTATTAATCTTGGAGAGTTGGAAATTGAACCTAATTTAGTCTTGAAATCTTTGGCGGATGTTAGTAATGATTTGGAAAGCAAAGCAAAGATTCCCTCCAGTGAAGTAGAAAATGTTGTGTTTGAGTACGATTTGGATAAGGAAGGGATTGAACCAGGCTCTCATGAATATCAGGCAAGCGTTCACTATTCTGAGGGAGAAACGACTTTAGATTCTTGGCCTGAAAATGTTGAGTTCGGTGTTAAGGCTGAAGTTCCTGTTTGGGCAAGGGTTATGGAAACGTTTAGAGCGTTTTACACTTCCAGTGGAGAGGTTAGTTCTCTCAAGGAAGCATCGGGAATCGCTAAACTTATTAATAGAGGTAGTCTACCTGCTGAGAATCTTGTCTTGGAACTCCCCAGTGAACTGAGAGATATTTCAGAGTTGCCGTTATCCGAGTGG
>CAYSUV010000079.1:0-6166 GCA_964434275.1 Hadarchaeota archaeon (SeqCode)
TCTAGATTTAAAGATGTCACTTCTAAGCCATTTCCCTCTAGTTTAGTCTTAATTAGGTTCAGGTTTTCCTCGTTAACCATAGAGGGATACGTTATTTCTATTCCCTCTAAGCCATCAACTTCTCCGGCTCTATCAATTGCTTCCTCTGCAGATAGTTGAGGTCCGTAACCTTTAGTACAATACCTATCTTTCGTTCCTGCAAAGACCCAAAGACCAGAAGAGATCTTCCATCCAGTCATTCAAATCACATTCGTTCTATGCCAATTAACTTGTAAAATATCTTCTATCTGTAGTTTAGCTCATTACACGAAGATTGAGTTTTACTCTGAAGAAAATTAATTTCCCACAATCAAAAACAAACCTTTAAGATTCGATTAAGGAACTTTTCTTTAAATTATTCTGCATTCAAAATTTTTATGTTTCTCTCTTTTGCTTCCTCCAATTTAAGATAAGTAAAAGGTGCGATGAGGAACTTCTATTATTTTTATCAATATTTGGCAAAAACATTCTAAAAAATGAGAGTGATTAGGTGGAAATATAAAAAACATCTATATTGGAAAAGAGCCATTCTTCTACCCATTTCAATGTTTTTTGTTTACTCCCGTTATTTTTCTAACCCATTCACAAGCTGGTTTTTCACTCTCATCAGCTCTCAACAACCCCCAATGTTTCTCCTCTATAACTGGAAAAATTCCTAAAATTTTAGGGATCTCTCCTTCATCTCCCAAAAGCGGAGTATCGTAAATTCGCTTGGAGACAGGGTCTATAAATTCACAGATTTGCATCCATGGAACCGCAGTATCTTCAAGTGCTTTAAAACAGGTTTTAAGAAGATTGACTTGATCTTCTTCCCTCCCCCATCCGTACCCCCCTGTTAAAGGTTTATACCCAGCGGTGGGATAACCAACCTCTACGTACCGGACGGGATGACCTCGTTTCTGCAAAAACCTAATCGGATCAACCAATCTCTTGTAAACCCATTTATCCGTCATACCGTATATCCAGACTCCTACATGAGCGTTCAGAGCTACTTGATCAAATCTCATTTTCTCGCCATAATCCCTCCACCAATCTCTCCAACCACTTAACCCCCGGTCCATATTCATAAGGGGGTGAGGATAAGGAACGATAATCACGTTTGCGTCAGGATTTACATCGTGAGCTATCTCGTAAAACAAGTCAAACCGATCAGCTAACCTATTTCGATGAACGAAATTTCCAACCATTCCATTCCAGCTATAACCGAACAAATTGCATTCTATCATCCAAGCATAATTATCAATACCCAATTCAGCTAAATTCTTTATAGTTCTCTTACCATCTTCCAAAAGACTCTCCCGCCAACCAGCTTCATTCAAATAAGTAGGAGCATGGTAAAGATTCACAATCACATCCTTAAACTCCTCAGCAACACTCTCAAAATAAAACGGTAATTCTTTCCACTCCAGTTGACCAAAAACAGAAATCGCATCAACTCCAAGAGATTTAACTTTCGGAAAAATCTCTTCAGTATCCAGATCCTTTAAAGCGTTGAATAAAACCCTTATCTCAGTCATTATCTACTAGTTAAGAGATAATTGAATTTATCATTATCCGTCTCGTCTAGGCTTGAAATCCTCTCTCGGAATTTAACTGACTTTTGTGACTATTTGAAGTTTTTAAAGATTCAAATTAAGTTTAGTTTGAAGAAAGGTGAATTGTAGGTGAAGCTTCGGAAGATAATAGCCTTAATCCTACTCGTATGGTTAATCATAGTTATTCCAAGCAGTTTGTATATGAAGAAAAGATTTGAACCAAATGTAGCTCCGCCTGATGTCGGCCCTCCCTCTCAAGAGAATGACTACGAAAAGTATAGCCGGTTTCTCGTAACGGGAGATCCGCACCTAGCTGAAGGTCTTAGTCCGTGGAAACTAAACCCTAAAGAATTTGGTGAGCATGTGAATTCTTTAGATAATCATTATCCTTTAGATTTCGCCGTGGAGTTAGGGGATTTGGATGTAGGTAAAGAGAAAGGTTTTATTCCCAACGATGCTATTGATAATAACGCCGATTTTATTTCAATGATAGAAGGCAGTGCTGTTCCTTTCTTTCACGTCTCTGGCGACCATGATGGAATGTGGGACGAGAGATGGATGGAGAGAACATGCATGCCGCCCAAATCGTATTACTATTTGAAAGATGGGATTCTTCACATATTCTTGAGCCGACAAGTGTCCTTAGCTTTGGCCGGTCAAATGTCTGCTGAACAACAAAAATTTGTTGAATACTTAGTAGAGCACAAATACCCGAATAAGACGACCTTTATCTATTCTCACTATGGAGTTTATCCTAATTCTCCCGGCTGGATACATTGGATGGGCGGACTCCTTTACCAACCGGGAATGATTCGGCCGGCTAGAAAGTTCGCTAATTATAGGAATACTGAATGGTGGAATAATTTATTTGAAGAAAATCCGCAAATAAAAATTTACTTCACCGGACACACTCACAATAGTATCTATAACCGTCATAGTTGGGTGGAGAAAAAAGGTGTCCTTTTCATCGATCAAGAGGCTTGGGTAAAACCAGAAACTCAGGATGCTCTCAACCCGTTAAACGTCTGGACATCTGGAAGTACTCTTGAAAGTACACTCGTTACCATAAACGAGAACAAAATCCATATCGTTCCTTACAACCTTAATTCAAACAAAGTACAACTGAAACCACCCTATGAAAATGATGATTTCGGATTAGATTACATAGCCCCACAATACCCCAAAGGAAAAACTATCAAAGGCCCGACTTCTTTTAACTCAAACTTTGAAGATGAATTCGGCGCAATGAGAGTTTTCTTAGACAATAGAAAAATTTTGAATTACAATCACATCATCGGAAAAGAAAGAAAAATAGAGATAGTCAAGCCAGACACTCGAAACCTCATGCCCGACCCTGAATTCAGAAACACTTCATGGAAAGGAGGGCCTTTGAATCAAGTCAAGGCGATTGGTCCTTTTTGGGAGAGTAAGGAAGAAGGATTGCTTACAAATATTATTTCCAAAGAAATCAAACTTATCCTTCTCTTCTTAATCCCCACTGTCCTAACTTTCGTCATTGGCTTTGCTCTTTACGGGAAATTTAAGTCAAAAAATAATCGTTTCGGCAAGACTATAATGATATTAGTAACCATTATGTGGATAGTTTCTGCCCTGCTTGGATCCCTTTTTATCGAAAAGACTTGGAGCGGTATTCGCGGGAAGTACCAATACAACCCGGAAAATAGCACTGTTCTAATTAATCCAGATGCGGGTGATAGTATTTCTCCAAAGAGAGTAGGATTGTCACCCGTGATGCCCTATTATCATAACTGGGGGGTTTCACCGGCTGCATCTGAAGGGGTTGAATTCAAGCTCAACGTTAGGTTAAAATCAGACAAGCAACTCAGAGAGGGTCTAAAATTAAAATTACATTTTCAAACATGCGAAAGAGACGCGAAAGCTACGACAATAAAGACCTCAGAAGAGAAAATAGACGTAGACAAAGGCTGGAAAAACTATACCCTAATCAGCAAAGCACCAGCAAAAGTAAAAAATCCTGACTGGTTAACTCCCCGCTTCCGAGTAGTGCCGGAAATAAAATTCAATAAAAGTTCAAAATTCGTTCTAGATTCAGTCTATATCGTGCCGAACCAAGAAGGCTCGACTGAAAACTTGATTAACCCAACTCTAAAAATAGATAATTCGGTCTTCGAAAAGTCTCTGAATTTAGGAGATTGGAAAAGCACCGACTTTTCCATACCTCTACAAAAACCAAGAGAAGTCATCAAAATGAGCGGTTCTGGAGGACGAATGGGGCTACTCCTTTTAACGATTGTTGAGCCAAAAATCCAAACATGGAGTAGGCCAGCCAAAACCGAAAACATGGAGATAATCTTTGGTGAAAGCAGAGCACCGCAAACCCCCGATCCGCTACCCAAGAACGCTTATCTAAAGTCTCTAGACCGTTACTTCACTACCGAAAACAAACTATCGGAAAACCAACAAACGATAAAAAAATTAGTGATTAAAAATAATTTCGAGAACTGTGGAATCAAAATATTGGACATAAAAAACTAAACCGAAAAGAACATAAACTCTTAAGAACCGGGGGAAAGCTGAAAACAGATTTATGCCTTCCAAAGCTCCCAGAAAATTAGTTTTCCAAGTAACGATAAATTCTTCAAGGCACTAAATTATCCACTCATCACCTACTTCCTTTAAGAGCCCAATATTCAGGGGATCTAAATGTAAGAGCAGCGCCGGGGGGAGGACTCGAACCTCCGACCGCTCGGTTACCATATCGAGCATGTCGAGGTTTGTAAGTGGAGGTTCGCTCTTCATCCATGCTCGTGGTTTAACAGCCGAGCGCGCTACCTACTGCGCCACCCCGGCTACGTTATTCTTTTCTTCAGGGATGGTATTTATTATCTGTTTTTCCCATTCTTTACAGAGATAAATAATTTTAACATTTTCACCTTGTAAGGATTTTTACTTAAAATGAGCACTTGAAAACCTTACATAAGACAAAAAGTGATGACTTACAAAGGTGAATAAAGGAAACCTTTTTGAAATTAAAATACCTAAAAGAGAGAAGAAAATCAAACAATAGAAAGGAAGAGCAGAGGAAAAACATGGTAGAAGAAGGCATGAAAGAAGTTGTCGCCCTGGAGTCCGATATATCCAGAATAGATGGGAAGAAATGAGAGCTAGAATACAGAGGTTATTCTATCCACGATTTAGCCAAACACTCCTCATATGAAGAAGCAGCATTTTTACTATGGCACGGGTACTTGCCGAAAAAAGAAGAATTGAACGAATTTTGTAATGACTTAGTTGAAAGAAGAAGAGTGCCGCCAGAAGTTATAGGTCTCTTATCAAGTTTGCCAGACATTACACATCCAATGGTTGTACTCAGAACGGCTGTCTCTTACTGTGGTTCTATTGATCCTAAACTCCATGAGATAACCCCGGAAGAAAATCTGGATAAGAGTAAAGAAATCTTAGCAATGATGCCTACTATAATCGCTTATACTCACAGGATGCGGGAGGGAGAACGACTGATACACCCTAGAGAAGACCTCGGACATACGGAGAATTTCTTATGGATGCTAAAAGGAGAAGAACCAGACCCACTAGAAGTGAGAGCCCTAAACACAGACTTGATCCTACACGCAGAACATACCCTAAACGCGTCCACCTACTCCTCAAGGATAGCCGCATCAACAAAATCTGACATGTATGCCGGAATAGTCGCCGCAACAGGAACATTGATGGGGCCGATCCATGGTGGGGCAAGTCAAGCTGTTATCGAAATGTTGAGGGAAATCAAGGACGACGGCGCTACTCCGGAAGAGTGGGTAAAAAAACAATTGGAATCTGGAGAAATAATCCCGGGTTTTGGCCATAGAGTTTACAATACTATGGATCCTAGAGCTAAAGAACTCAAAAAATTAGCACAAGAACTAGATGAAAAAACAGGAAATTCTTGGTGTTCTCTTTCTAAAGAGGTGGAAAAAGCTGTACAAGATGAGAAAGGATTATATCCAAACGTTGACTTTTACGCTGCTACCGTTTATGTAAACCTAGGAATCCCAGATGAGTTCTTTATACCAATATTCGCTATGGGGAGAATTGCCGGATGGACCGCACACATGATGGAACAATACGAAGAGAACACACTTATCCGACCTCTACAAAAATATGCAGGCGATAAAGATAAAGAATACACACCTCTAGGAGAAAGATAATAGAGGTGCAAGAATTTGGGAAAAACAATTTCAGAGAAAATTCTCAGCAAAAATTCAAATTCAGACGTATACGCTGGAGACTATACGACCGCTGAAATAGAAACCGCAATGGCTCAAGATGGAACCGCACCATTGACAATAAAAGCAATTGAAGAGATAGAAGGAAACCAAGTTTGGAATCCAGAAAAAATAGTTCTCGTTATGGATCACACAATTCCAAGCGCTTCTGTAGGAACATCTTCAATGCATCAAATGATGAGAGAATTCGCCTCCGATATGAATATCGAAAACATTTACTATGGTGAAGGAATCTGCCACCAAATTATGGTGGAAAAAGGACATGTTAAACCAAGCAAAGTGATAGTAGGAGCGGACTCGCACACATGTACTTACGGAGCCCTAGGA
>CAYSUV010000080.1:0-6109 GCA_964434275.1 Hadarchaeota archaeon (SeqCode)
TCCTGGTTTTGGTTCCTTAAAGCTATGTTGTGGTGAACCTCTGTATAGAATGGGTTTCATAGATGAGTCAAGGTGCATAGCTAATTATCTTCAAAACGAGTTCGAAAGGATGGGGTTTGAAAAACTTATTGTTCCGTGTTTAGCAGGATATCATGTATACACAGACGTATATGAAAGCGCTTTTGATATCGAGTTCGATTTTGAGACGGAACCTGTCCCAGATTGGATATGGAACGAATTGAAATCAGGGGAATACCAAATAAGAGACCTCGAAAAAACAGCAGCGTTACATGATAATTGTTGGTCAAAAGCTGGCGGGGATCGTTTTTTTGATAAGGTTAGAGATATTTTGGAACTTATCGGAATTGAGCCAATAGAGCCAGAGCATACAAGGGAAAATGCTTTGTGTTGTGGAATGGCGGCTGCAGCTTCTGATTATAGTTTGATGGACGCGCTTAAGGCTTGTAGAAAACGTGTTAACGAGCTTAAGGACACTGAAGCGGACATGATTATTGATTATTGTGGCGGATGTAATTGGGTTTTTAATACTATTCAGAAATTATCTTTGAGGGAAACTCCAGTTTACAACATTACTGAAGTAGTTCAGATGGCACTCGGTGAAGAAATTAAGAATGAACCTAAAAAACGAGGATTTGAAATCCTAAAATCAATTGTCAAGAAGGGCATTCCAAGCTATTTGAAGAGGGGAGGACGCAAAATATCGGATGAAAACTTACCCCCAAAATAGTTTTTGGGTTCTGTAAAATTTTTTAATATCGCGAAAAGTCTTGGGATACAAAATTTGGCTAAAAATTTAATCAAAAGTTTGAGTTGTTTCAAAGTGCTTTTCTTTGATTGATTTCAATTACAGCTTCTTCGGAAAGGTTGGGTCTAGTTTTTGTAGAGTTTGTATAGGTTTATGGTTAGAATTACTAGAAGCCCGATGAGGGATTTGGATATTTTGTTCTGAATTAGAGGACTTTTATAAATTTTTGAAATGGTTTTAATTCTTTTAGAGTCCGTTTTATTGATTTGTGGGAGTGATTCAGTTTTATCCATGGCTATAGATTTTGGGGTGAATCTCTCTTTGTACTCCCCAGAATATATTTGTTTGAGCATGAAGTTGGTTGCAACAGCTAGGATATCCCAGCATCGTTTTTCTATTTTTCTAGGTGGAGTTCTTCCCGAAGACAATTCTACGAGTTCGAATAAGTGATAAACTTTCATCTCGCTATCAGACAATATTGATATTAGAGAGAGGAAAATGTAGCAAGCAGGACAACTTGTGACAATAGCATCAGCTCCCGTTTCCTCAGCTTCCTCTAAGCGACGATAAAGGTTAGAAAAAAGATAAAAAAGAGTGCTTAATGGATTATTGGCTCCTTCCCCATGAAGAGTAGGTATGGTAGCTGCCCAGCCGCAACATAAAGCCTCGGACTTAGAGTGTTTCATTTCTACTAGGTTACAACCAGTTTTTTTGACAATTTTTCTAACTACCTTTTGCGGATTTCCATCGAGATATCGCGACATACAATTGTCATGTACGGTAACAGTGATTTCTAATTCTTCTAAATCTATCTCATTTTCTTGTATTTTCTCGAGAACCAAGTTATCAAGCGGGACGGCTTCAAAGTCGAATTCGGCGTTGAAACGTTCAGGTAAGACTTCTTCTAGCATAGCTGCTTCGGCCTCCATAAAACAATAAATTCTTTCTACACCCATTTTCGAAAATTGGTTTTGAATCAACTTGATTACTTGTTCGGTTAATTCTAACATTCCGATTTTGTTAGTGTCTCCACCGCAACCCCAAAGACATTCACTCCCAACCATCTTACTCCGGATGTTTTCCAACACTTTTACCTGTGCGAGATATGGTACAATATTTGTGTAAAAACCGGTGAGGACTATCTCCTTTCTCTCTTCTCCTAATCGGTTTTCCCAGTTATGTAATAACTCAAGCTCTTCCTTCTCCATAAGCGGGCGTAGTCCTGTCCAAATATTGCCTGACTCGTTAGGGAATCCAAGTTTGGCAAAGTTTGGTAGTCCATGATTTTTGCGCCATTTGTCGAACCTTTCGAGTATCAATTCGTATGGTAGAGCGTTATTAGGGCATTTGAGGTCGCAGACATTACAAGTGGTGCACTTGTTAAATGCTACAGATTCTTGAGCATTCCCATCAATTAGTGTATTAATATCTTTCACAGCTCCTTCGTGGGAAAGTGAAATTGTAGGGCATTCTTCCAGGCAAAGACCACAACGATTGCAAGCGTCTTCGTAAAACCAGCGAAACTCCGAATTTGAGTTCAAAATAATACTTCTCCCGTTATATGTTTATTCAGCATAAATTCTTCTTCTAGAAATCAGTTTAGGGAGTTGATTTTTCAAAACTCCAATAAAGAATTGTCTTGCTCTTTGTTTATTTCGTCTCTTAGGAGTTTCGCCTATAGCCATTTGTAAAAGCTCAAGGATATGATAAATGGGCATTCTATTCAAGGGATATAATATTTGACCTCCTGAAAGCATTTGCAAACAGCCAGCACAATACGTCACTATCGCTTCTGCTTCTGTTTCTTGAGCCATTTTCAAGCTTCGGATAGTTGCTGATCCGTAATCAACAGGATTATATCCGGAAAAAGGACTAAATCCGCCACCAATGCCGCAACAGAGAGCTTTTTCTCTACACAGGTTTTCTTCTATCACGGTGGTACCTATTTTTTCTAAGATTTTTCGAGGTAAATCCATAAGTTCATCTCCGAACAACTTTCCGTAACAAGATTCTTGGATAGTTACTTTCATATCTATTTCATTCTTAATTTCGATTTCACCAGAATCAATTCTATCCAGAATCCACGAAAGCATATGCTGGATTTCAAAGTCAAAATCCACGCCAAATCTAGGTAAAACATTAGTAAACATGTTAAGTCCAGCGGTACAAGGGATAATCATTTTTTCCAAACCTATCTTGTCGAAATGTTTTTCCAACTTCTCACCAGTTCGTTTTACTTGTTCGAATAAACCCATTCTATAGTACGTTTCACCGCAACAAAGGTCGAGAGACCCTCTAATTTCTAAATCCTCTAAAAGACTTGTTTGGGTAAGATAGGGAGCAGTAATTACATTACAACCAGGATAAAATATTTCTTCACAAGGCGAGTCATCATCCCAACTCCGGATAAGCTTTTTCTCATCCCTTGGAACATTCCTTATTACATTCCTTCTAAAATTGGATTCATTGTGAGGGAGGAAATACTCAGCATGCTCGGGTAGGCCGTTTTCAAGGTATTTTTTATTCCATTTTTCAAGAACTAATTGTGTTGGATTACATTCGTGAGGGCAGATTAAATTGCAAGCGAAACAACTTGTACAGTTTTGTAAGACTTTTTCTGTTTCTTGATCTTTTACCAGCCTTTTTATCTCCTCTTTGGCTTTTTCTTTAGACAATGACATAACTGGGCATTGGTGAAAACATTCTCCACAAAGAGTGCATTCTTTTTCGTTAAAGTCTTCAAAAAAATCCATAAAACCATCCAGTCAATTATGTCTAAGCCAGTTTTTTAGTTTTATTCTATTTTGGTGATTTCACACAATTAGATTTAGCTTGTCTTATGCATGCTTTCAAGGCGGTAGAAGATGTTTTAACGAGCTTTGAGATACGGGTGTGGATATGATTATTGATTGTTGTGGAGGTTGTAATTGGTATTTTAGCACTATTCAGAGATTATCGATTAGGGAAGTTTCGATTTATAATCTCATTGAATTGGTTCAAATGGCAATCGGTGAAGAGGCTAAAAACGATTATAGAGAGCGTGGATTCGAAATTTTGAAATCGGTTATTTGTAAAGGTACCCCCAGTTATTTGAAGAGCGGGGGATACAAGATAACTGAAGAAAACTTGCCTCCGGACTGAATTTAGAATTTGGAAATAGTAAAATGCTGAATTTTTTAATTTTTCTAATTGTTTTCGGTTATTCGGATTTTTCTGGTTCGATATAATCTGAGGGGTCGGAAGCGTTTTTAGGGTCGAAGGCTTTTTTAATTCTTTTTTGCCACGGTCTGTAATCTGTGTTCATTCTTGGACCTATTGTGTCGTGAGGGCTTTTGCCTTTTGACTCGTCGACCTGAGCTTGTGAGATGAAGGGGAGGATAATGTTTTCTTCTGCACAGGCTTCGTTGATCCTTTCCAATTGTTCTATCATTGCTTTCACTGCTTCGGGATTCCACGGGTCGAAAGTTGTTCCACTCTCCAGCCAGCCGAGATGACCTTGGTCTATGTGAAGAGGTCCCCAACCGCCTTCACCCATATCTTCGACAAAAAGATTATTTCCAAGGTATTCTTTTTTTATCTCAATCGCTTTTGTTTGTGTAGGAGTGAGTGTTCGCCGTGTTGTGAAATTCCCACATAGATTGGTTGTGAATGATCCCCCAACTCCAAAAACAATCCTGTTAACATAACTTCCGGTCTTCAAGATGAAAAGCGTTAATGGATCCTTGAAGGCCCGTCTGTTCTTGATTATTTCAAAGACACTCTCGAAATCTCCTAATTTTTTAGCCAGATCGAAAAGGAAATGAGGAAGTGAATCAAAAGTATCTAAAAGGTCATCAAGAGTCCGACCATTCGTCTCTTCAAGAATATCATCAAGGACTTTTTTCTTATAGTCCAACTCTCGCTCCGAATTTGCAGCCAAGACCAATGTGATGATAACTTGGGGAAACAAAATCCTTGCAAAATCAGTCCACTTTAACAATTCAGACATCTCCTTGTTAGAACTCCCTATTAACCCGAACAAAGCAGGCCTTTCCGTAACAGCGCCTGAGTAGGCTATTTCTGATTCGCCGATTTTAGCGATGGCTTCATCACGATCCTCCCAACTATCAAAATGAATTGCGAAAACCTCTATGTTGTCAGGATAATTCTTAATCCGTTCTTTACCGGGGGTAATATTCTCAACCTTAAACTCCGAAGGTCCAGGCCAATCGTACAGTCTTACCGCACACTTTGTGAAAACACCTAAACCACCCATCGTCCCGTATAAACCCCTCATAATGCCGCGCAGAGAAGGTCCAGGCCCGTCACCTGATATCCATCCGGCGTTGGAGTCTAGAGAGCCCAGTTTTAATATATCACCGTCAGGCAAAACCCATTCGACTCCGAGAACGTTACGAGCGTTATACCCCATCGATACGTTATTATGACCGATGCCGGCCATACATGTCACACTTGCGAGAACGGAAGTGTTACTGCCAGCGCCAATTGTAGTGCAGTTCAGGCCTTTTTTCATACATTCCGACTGAAGTTGTGCCCAGGTGACGTATGGTTCAACTACTGCGTACGTCTCTTCTTCGTTTATCTCGATTAGTTCGTTCATTCTGCGCAGGTCTAGTAAAACGGTTCCTTCATCTTTCGCCGTGGACCAGACTCCCCATCCCGTGGAGTGTGCTTTGAATTTTAAGTTAGATTCATTGCAAGATTTTACAATTGATTGGATTTCTTCAGTACTTTTCGGCAGTATTACGGCTTCCGGTTTTGCTGGTGAGAAACGGTTGCCGACTTCTCCGACGAACTCTGCTCCCCACTGGTATGCATACCCGTCGAGAACTGCGGGGTCTTTTGAGATGTTTTCCTGTCCAACTATTTTTTCGAATTTTTCATATGTTTTTTTATTCATTTTCATCATCTGAGATTAGTTCTATTATGTCGAAGACTTGAAAATCCAAATCAGCCTCTTCTATAGTATCTTTAAAATTACGTTCGCACCAAGGACATGCAGTAACGATAGCTTCAGCTCCGGCCGTTTCCGCTTCCTTTATTCTCTCTTCGGCAGTCCAATGTGCAAAATCAGGATAAGCTTCGAAAACACCACCGCCAGCGCCACAACACCATGTCCACTCTTTTCTCCTGTCCATTTCAACTAACTCTAGTTTTGGAACTGCTTGCAGCAGATTTCTAGGTGGGTCATACACTCCTTCATCACCTCTCCGAACTTGCTTATCTTCCTCTGAAGGTACCATAACATTACCTTCTCCACGAACCCAGTCTCCTTCCCAAGACTCATAGGATTCTCCTAATCTGCCTAAATGACAAGGATCGTGATAAGTTACAGTCTTAGAA
>CAYSUV010000081.1:0-6076 GCA_964434275.1 Hadarchaeota archaeon (SeqCode)
CCGGCAAGCCCTACCACAACAAGTACAGACGAAAGGATTGTAAATATAGAAACCTTCTCAGAAGACTCAGATTCCCAGAACCAGCCTTTAATTCCTCCGGTGCTGAGCATTCTAACAGAACTAACAGAAAGCCGTGAAACATCTCTCAAGTTACTCTCACTCACCTGCTCTAACTTATCTTCCGAAGTATGAACCATCCAAAGAGGATCACCCTCCCGTCCTGTAACCCAATATATCCAAGTCGCAGGAATATTTTTCTCCATAAAACTAACGTAGTCACTATACCCTTCAGCCTCTTCAAAACTCCCATAAGAATAATCCAAACCAATATCACTCGCAACATCCCCCACATACTCATCAAGCCATCTAGCAGTTCCTTTATCTGAGAAATCTTTAACGCCAATCCTTAAACCGTTTGAGGGTCCTGGACAAATAGAATCAAAATCAATAACTCCAACTATCTTCTCATCTTCAATATCTTTAACATATTCTTCACTCCCAATAAGCCCGTACTCCTCAGCTCCAAATGTTATAAACTTCACAGTTCTCAATAAATTCTCATCAGATAGCTCTCTAGCGGTCTCCAACAGCACCGCCACTCCAGTCCCATCATCAATAGCTCCTGAATTAAGAACAGAATCATGATGAGCAGCTACAATTATCACTTCATCCTTACGACCCGGTAGAGTCGCAACCACATTATGAGAAGTAAGATTTTCCAATTCAGCATTCAAATCAAACCTAATCGTCACATTCCCAACCTCCTGCCTATCCGCTAACTCAGTTAAAAACTTAGCAGTTCCATCAGAAACCGTAACTGTAGGAGAATTTAACGAACCTGAAGGCCAAACATTTGACCATGCTGGTTTGTTTTCTTTGAATATTATGATTGCTTTGGGTTTTGTTTTGTTTATTTTTGATAGGTTTTTACTTTCTGTTAGAACTATATCGTCTTGGAGAGAAGTTGTGTTTTCTGGGATATTTTCGATAATGGTTAGATTTTCTATTAGCTCCTCCTTTGTAGCTGGTGATCTGATGAGTGGTGTGAATTTTAAGTTTTCTTTGAATGGAGCTTGGATGGAAAGTTGTCCACTCTGAAAAATATAACCATCTTCCAATTGGAAGCCGCTGATTTTCACTGATAACCCATAACTTTTGAGTTCATTTTCAACATATTGTACGGCTTCACTCTCTCCATCTGTTCCAGCGAGGCGTGGACCTATCTCTGTTAAATTTTTAACATGCTCGTATTCTGGAGTGTGAGAGTTTTCAACGCCTTTGACTAATGGACAAAAAGTCAAAACTATGATTAATCCGATTAGGAGAATTTTTATGAGTTTGCCTTTCATTTTTTACCTATTTTTTTAGTTAGGAAAAATTTTAGAAATCAGTCTCATCTTGTTCAGGCCGGTCGTGTTTGAACCCTATTTTTGAGTAGAGTGTTTCATAAATAACTCTTTCTTTCAAGTTTCCATGTACAGGTCTTTCTATTTTTCCGTAGTGCTTTTATTGTGCAGTTTTCCTATAAGCATGAGAGTTATTTTGTCCTCTTCATCTCGTTCTGTTTCGTCTTTTTTTCTTCTAGTCCTCGACGCCTAGGTCGTTTTTTTTTACAGTTTCCAACGCGTTTTGTACACAATCTAAGGTTTCCCAAGCGGTTAGGCTGTTAGGTACAAGCATTTTCTCTAACATTCCCCCCACCACCAGCATCATTCCAAGCAATAATCCTACCGGTTTCCTATCTATCGCCGTTATAACTTTTGCTTGTGTGTAGAAGTCGAAATAAAACCCCGCAGCACCATTGATACTCCCACCGAAACCGTAAATTGTCTATTCTTGAAAATGATTTAAATTACGGGGAATACCTGAAAAACGATCCCTTGTCAATCCAAATAATTCCTATAGGAGCTGTTAATCGAAATATTCTGGAATTCCTTCTTGAAAATCTGAGTAAAGTTCTGCCCCCTATCGTTAACAAAGTAAAGCTAGGCGAAAAGTTAAAAATTCCTTCAAAAGCCCATAACTCAGAGAGAGACCAGTACGGAGCCGAAGCTTTGCTTAGATATTCCGAAACCGAGATAAGCAAAAGCGACGACGAAAAAACCTACTAGTAACCTCTGTAGACCTTTATAGTGATAATTTGAATTTTGTTTTCGGACAAGCTCAAAAACCTAGAAAATAGATATAATTTCCACTCACAGATTGAGGCCAGAATTTTATGGACAAGAAGAGAGCCACGAGATTTTCAGTGAAAGGTTTGTTAAAGAAGTCATTCACGAACTGGTGCATAATTTCGGATTAGCTCATTGTGATAACGTTAAATGTGTTATGTCTTTCTCAAACAGTATTAGGGTGGTAGATGTGAAGAATCTTGGTTTTTGTGACAAATACCGTAAAAATCTAAAACTCTAAGTCATCGGTATAGGTCTTTTAGTCCCATAATCCAGAATTACCCTTGCATAACCCCGGAATTCCTCATCCAGCTCTGGATCACCAGTATCGATTTTAAGTTGTGGCGTCTCGGCCAGCTTGCTCGGTGTGGCTAAAATTAGAATATTATCGGAACCTACTTGTTTTATGACTTTAGGACTGATTTGCTGATTACCACGACCGAAGACAAAACCTTGTTTTCCAATCGGGCTGACTATTATTGTCGCTTTCGGTTCTTTCTTTAGTTCTTCTAGGATTTCTTTTTCTGTAACGTCTTTCGCTACGAGTTTTCCGTTTTTTATCAAGTCTACTCCTAACAAAGTAAATTCAGGTATCCCTAGTTCTTCCGCTACGGCCCGAGTGGTAGTTCCTGGTCCTAAAATGTATAGGTGTTCTTTCTCTATTTGTTCCACTATCCATTCCGCTATTGACTTCTGATCTTCAACCTCAGAGCCCGATGTCACCGTAGGGGATTTTGCCGCCTGGACCCAATGGGGATCATAGGGTGATTTTCCATAACCTTTCAAATCAGTGTCCAATTCGTTATGGCGGAAAGCTTCCTCATCAACATCAACAACCTCCGCCTCCCTTAACGGAAGACCATTTCCGTGTAAGTACCTAGCTACCAGTCTTCCACCAATCTCTGGAGTATTCGCAAAAACCGCAGAATGCATTTTGACCCCGGTAGGTATACCTAACATTGGGATTTTTTGATCGATGACTTCCAGAATGTCATTAGCGGTCCCATCCCCCCCAGCAAATAATATAATATCCACACCTTCACTTAGACAAGCCTCGGCAGCTTTTTTAGTGTCTTCAGGAGTTGTTTTACCAGATTCAATCTCATATATAACTTTAAAATCTAATCCAACTTCTTTAACTTCTTCCTCACCCATTTCATCAGAAGTAGTAAAAATTTCCAGAGGAATATCAGTTTCTTTTAACTTTTCTATAGCTTTCACAGCTCTACCTGGAGCAACAGGGTCGGCACCCAATTCACGAGCCTCTTCCACTATTTCAGGCCCGTCTGTGCCTTTTAATCCGACTTTACCACCCATACCAGCTATAGGGTTTACTATCAGGCCAATTTTGTTTTGGGGCATGTTTTTTCTCTAGATTGTTTTTTGTTTAGTATGATAAAATTGTTTTTGTGTTTTTCAAGAAAATATTTATAGGAAAAGGGTTTCCTATTACCAAAAGAGATAAAAAGAACCTTTACAAATGCGGGAAGAGGTCAAAAAATGAGTTCTAGAGTACCAAAAGACTCTTCGTACCTAAACGGAATGTCAACAACAGGAACAAGAACCAGAGTACAAGATGTAAGCCCTACCAGCGGAATGTGTCCTATATGTATCGAAGAATGTCCAGTACTTTGCGAAATAAGCCTATCAGCATTTAGAGGAAGAGAAGTTCTATACCCCGAACCAGAAGAATTCGGAACCAGCACAGCCGCATCTCTAAAAAACTACGGACTTGACTGGTCCGATATAAACATACTATCAAGACTAAGAGGAGCCAGAGGAATAGAAGAAGACCCAGACGAAGCGATATTCAAAAACGTAGATGTCTCATCCGAAATGGGTGGAATACCACTAAAAGTACCCATAGCATCCGGAGCCTACGGCTCAACACAAGTCGCAAAAAGACACTGGGACGCCCTATCGATAGGAGCAGCACTAGCCGGAGCAATCCTAGTTATCGGCGAAAACGTTTGCGGAATGGATCCCGACGCAAAATTCTCAGACGGAAAAATAGACCGCTCACCAGACCTCGAATACAGAATAGACAAATATAGAGAGTTCTGGGACGGAAAACACGGAGACGTCTCCGTACAAACAAATGTAGAAGATGAAAGACTAGGAGTGGACGAATACGCAATATCAGACCTAGAAGTAAACATAATCGAAAGAAAATGGGGTCAAGGCGCTAAAGCTATCGGAGGAGAAATCAGAACCGATGATATAGACAGAGCTATCGAACTGAAAAACCGAGGATACATTGTATTGCCCGATCCAGAAAAAACAGCAGTTCAAGAAGCATACCGTGACGGCACAATCAACTCTTTCGAAAGACACAGCCGAGTAGGAATGCCAGAAAGAAAAGACTTCGTAGAAGACGTCGAACAATTACGAGAGAAAGGAGCTAAAAAAGTAACGCTCAAAACCGGAGCTTATAGACCAGCCGACGTAGCCTGGACAATGAGAGCAGCCTCCGACGCAGAAGTCGACTATATAACTTTCGACGGAGCTGGAGGCGGAACTGGAATGAGCCCAGTACCAATGATGAACGAAATGAGCACACCAACAGTATACCTCCAAGCACAAGTGATGAAATGCGCGAAAATACTAGACGAAAACGGAAAATACGTTCCAGACATTAGCATGGCAGGAGGATTCATCCAAGAAACCCAAATCTTGAAGTCCTTAGCAATGTCCAACTATGGCGACGAACCATACGTAAAATCAATCACTATGGCCAGAGCCCCGATAACAGCAGCATTCAAAGGAAGTTATTTCGCCGAAATGGCGGAAGAAGATAATTTGCCTTCTCAGTTCGAAGACAAATACGGAGATACAGTAGAAAAATTCTACATCACAGCAAGTGAGTTGAAAGAAAAATGTGGCCACGATTATGATAAGGTCCCATCAGGAGCTCACGCAGTATACACATATCTACACGACAGAATCGGTGTTGGGTTAAGACAATTGTTAGCTGGAACGAGAAAATGGGAACTGGAACTAGCAAGTCGAGACGATCTTGCAGCGTTAACGGAAAGAGCATCAAAAGCCACAGGACTTCCGATGATGGACGAAGTTGAGTCAGACGTTTACGAACGGCTTCTAACGGACTAAAACAGACATTCCGTCACTTCTTTCTTTTTTATTTTATTAGGACAGGTTTCATTATTAATGAAAACCAAAATGATTCTGGATTAAAATGGTCAAAAACACCACGCTTAGAGAAAAAGTTAAAAAAATTTTCGGGAAGGACTTTCCAAAATCAATCAGAAAAAACAAAAAAATACTATTCTCAGTTATAATCATATTTTTCTTATCCATAGGAATCACAATATATGTCAACCAAATAGGGCCAAACCCAGTCAATAAATTAGTTGAATCACAAACGGAACCCTTTCGAAAGACCATGGCAAGGGAAGTTCAAAAAGAAAGAAATACTCTGGGATGGATAACCTTCTTCTTAAGAAACAATATAACTAGCACAACCCAAATAATCGGCCTAGGAACGGCCTTCGGAGCGTTCTCGATATACGGATTATTGATAAACGGATTCGTTATAGGGTACGTAACTGCCCAGGCAAACATATCTTTACAATCTGGTCTGGCTTTACTATTACCTCACGGTGTTTTCGAACTTACCGGTTTCCTCATAGCCTCTACGTGCGGGATTCGGTTAGGAATAGGAAGCATAAAATCAATTTCAAATCGAGACGCGAAACACTTGAAAAAAGCTGGGGGGGAAGTGAAAGCACTCGTACCATCGACTGTATTGTTAATCGTAATTGCTGCGATAATTGAAGGTTTTCTAGGAACTAGCGAAGGCTTGATTCGAAGCTCCAGCACCGTGAGATTATTCCTCATAGGAGGGAGTATTATCTCGCTCGTAATCCTTGTTCTATGGATGAGCG
>CAYSUV010000082.1:0-6072 GCA_964434275.1 Hadarchaeota archaeon (SeqCode)
GTGTTAGTGATTTTGACATTTATCCTCGGAAAGGAGAATATTATCTCTTTGATGAAGACGCCACGGCAAAAGTGGATAAAATCATCCATCCCACACCTACTGCAAAATCCAAAGGGGTTTACGTCAACCAGACGGTAGAGGGCAATCTGATGCTGGGGCCCACAGCGGAAGACTTGCCTAAAGATGCTAAAGAGGATAGGTCTACCAGTGAATCAGGTCTGGATTTCGTTTGGGAATGGTCAGAGAAGTTATTGGAAGAATTACCCCCTAAAAACCAAATTTCTAAAACCTTCAGTGGATTAAGGCCTGAGCCTCCTGAGGGTAAGTGGAAGATTGAGACTTATGATGATTTGTGGGGTTTTGTAAATGTTGCGGGTATTCGTTCTCCTGGTTTTGCTTCAGCTCCGGCTATTGCTAATTATGTTAGAGATGAGCTGATTGTGGGAGACTTGGGTTTGGAGTTGGTGGAAAAGAGTGGTTGGAATCCTCATCGACGGGGGATAAGGAGATTTTCCGAATGCTCTGCAGATAAGCAACGTTCTTTGATCAATAAAAATTCGGATTATGGAAATGTTGTTTGTATGTGTAAAGAAGTTACCGAAGCTGAAATTTTGGAATCTATTGAGAGGATGGAAAAAATTGGTGTTAAAGAAAAAACTTTAGACGGAGTGAAGTTCCGAACTTTAGCAATGTTTGGTTTTTGCCAAGGAGCGTTTTGCCGGTTAAGAATAGCGAAAATACTTTCCGAAGAGGTAGACAAGCCGATCTGGGATGTCACAATCAAAGGAGAGAACTCTGAATACGCGATAGGAGATGTTAAAAAGTTGCGAAGAGGCGGAGAAGATGAAAAATGATTATGATACTGTAGTTATTGGTGGTGGTCCGGCTGGTTTAGCTGGAGGAGCTAAAGCTAAAGAATTAGGGTTGGAGACTCTGATTATTGAAAACAGTGAGCGTATAGGTGGTATTCCAATGCAGTGTGCTCATCCGGGTTTCGGAATGTTTTACTACGATGAGGAATTGACCGGGCCGGAATTTTCTCAGAGATTAATAGATCGTGTGGAGGATCTTGGTATTGATTATGTGACTAGTGCTCATGTTACGGAGATTGAGAAGGTTTCTGATTTGGAAAAGGTTGTTAGTGTGATTACTCGTGAGGGGGTTTCGGAGATTAGTGCTTCTACGATAATTTATGCGACGGGTGCTAGGGAGAGGCATGTTTATGAGACCGGTATAACGGGTGATAGGGTGAGCGGAGTTTTCACTGCTGGTGAGACTCAAACTCTTATGGATATTTATGGGGTTATGCCTGGTGAAGAAGTCGTCATTGTGGGGTCCGGTGATGTGGGTTTGATAATGGCGAGGCGTTTTGCCTTGGAAGGGGCTGAAGTGAAGGGGGTTATGGAGATGTTTCCTTATCCGGGAGGTTTAACTAGGAATGTAGCGCAGTGCCTTCGAGACTTTGATATTCCTCTTGACACGCAAAGAGCTGTAAAAGAGATAAAGGGGGATATGCGTGTGGAGAAAGTTGTGACGGTTGAAGTTGATGACGACCTTAACCCGATACCTGAAACGGAAGATGTTATAGGTTGCGATACCGTCGTACTGGCCACAGGATTAATCCCTTATATTAAAAAATTGGAAAAGCTTGGTGTTCCGAAGGATTCAGTCACAAAAGGTCCGATTGTAAATGAATATTTGGAAACGGGAGTACCGGGAGTGTTTGTGGCTGGGAATGCTTTGACTATTAATGATTATGTGGATTTTGTTGCAGAACAGGGAGAGTTGGCGGGCGAAGGAGCTCGTAAATTTGTTGAAGGTGAGGTTGATGGTATACCTACTGAGGAGTGGATTACTGTTAAGAAAGGTAGGAATATTCGCCTTGCAGTTCCTCATTACGTGAGTGGAAAGAAGGATATTACTTTGTATGCACGGGTTAAAGAACCTGAACCTCAGGTGAAGGTTGGTTTTGACGAGATTGAGTATGAGATAGAAGAACACTCGGTAAACCCGGGAGAAATGTTGAAAATAGAATTAGATGAGAAGGATCTTGAATCCGCGGAAGATGAACTGACCTTGCAGGTGTATAGATGAGTGAAGAAACTAAGAAAATTACTTGTATTATGTGTCCCCGTGGCTGTAAAGTCAAAGTAACGCTTGAAGATGACGAAATCAAGAAGGTGACGGGTTATGCTTGTCCCAACGGTGAAGAATATGCTATTGAGGAAGTCAAATCTCCAAGCAGAACGGTTATGAGCGTTGTCGAGTGTGAAAAAGGAAAGTTGCCCACAGTATCTGTTAAAACAGATAAGCCCGTGCCCAAAGAAAAAATTCAAGATGTTATGGATGAACTCTCAGATGTAAATGTTTGTTCTCCGATTAATATTGGTGACACTATAATCGAAAACGTAGCAGGGACGGATGCGGATATAGTCGCTACCAGACCTGCCTAAAAAAATTTTTCGACGATTATTTTAGATTATTAAGACAAACAACCAATCTTTAAGAGGTTTGAAATCTACTAACAATCCGGCTTTGAGATAAATAAGAGTATTCAGGAAAAGTGATAAGTTCAAGCAGGGGAGAATATGTTACCTTTAACAGCTATAATAAAACCAGCTTTGCTTATCCTAGTCCCGTTAACTATTGGTGTTTTATGTAAAAATTTTGGAATTTTTGGAACAGTATTTGAAAAACTTTACAAACTGGTGGTCGTGGCGATTTTACCAGCTCTAGTCTTTGGAGCTGTAGCAGTAGAAACTCCAGCCGGAATCCTATCATTTGGAAGTATGTCAGCACTCGCTCTGATAGGTATAGGAACAACATCAGTAGTAGCAGTTATCGGAACTTATGTAATAGATTTAGACAGAGCGAAAAGCACTGAAGTATTCATAAACGCCACATTTATGAATTATACTTTCCTCGGACTAGCAGTCGTCCAATCCGTACTCGGAGCAAAAGCACTAGGCCCTGCCAGTATTTATGCCGTCACGGTAGGTGTTATTCATCTCACTGTTGGATTGGTCCTAACAAAAAGTAGTGCAGGGCAGAAAGTTAGCGCTAAAGAAGTCCTCACAGACATTTTATCTTTCCCCGCAGCACTAGCACTGATCACCGCTCTACTATTCGTAGTCTTTGAAGCAGGAGTCCCCTATGAAAGTTTAGCAAAATCTGCTTATGATAACTATGCGAATCTGGCATCTTTCTTAATGGTCCTAGCAACGGGGTACAAAATGAAAATCGGGACATTGCGGGAGCATCTGTCTACTATTTTTGGAGTTGGGTCAATTAGGTTGGGATTGGGGCCTTTGGTTACTTGGCTGGTGATAAGTATGGTTGGTGTGAAGGAGTCGGTTGGGAATGTTGCGTTGGTTTTGTCTGTTATGCCGCCTGGTGTTTTTAACATTATTCTTGCTGAAAGGTTTGATTTGGATATCGAATCTTACGGTTCTACTGTCTTTTATCTGACTTTGGTCTCGTTATTTGTCGCGATGCCGATTTTGATTTTTTATATATTTCCTGGAATCTCTATATTCTGAAAAGGGTTTTAGTGTTTAGAAAACATTGGGTGAGTTTAGACTGGTTCGCCTGCTTCTTCAAATTGGATTTTTTTCTCAAGTAAATCGTCGATTACTTGGGGCAGGTCGCTGATTTCGACTCTGATTTGTTCTGTGGTGTCTCTGTCTCGAATTGTAACTGTTGAATCTTCCATCGTTTGATGATCTACGGTTATACAGTATGGTACTCCGACTTCATCAGACCGAGCGTACCTTCTTCCTATACTTCCTGAATCGTCATACTTTGCAAATATTCCAGAATCTTTTAATGATTGTAGAATCTCTCTGCTTTTTTTAGGTAAACCGTCATCAGTTATTAGGGGAAATATGCTGACCTCAATCGGAGCTAACTCTCTGTTGAATTTAAAGTAACTCTTGTCGTCTGTTTCTTCGAAAGAATGCTCCATGACACAATACAGAACACGGTCCATTCCAAATGAAGGTTCTACAACGTGAGGAATCAATTTTTTTCCCTCATCTTCGCCTTGTTCTTGGAAGAAAACAGTCATGTCAGTATTTGAAAACTCATCATGGCGAGAAAGATCATAATCGGTCCTATAAGCTAGCCCGGCTACTTCCACCCAACCGAAGTTTTCCGTATGAACTTCCAAGTCCCAAGTTTCTTCAGAATAATGAGCTCTTTCTCCTGAAACTTGTTCTCTAAGCCTAATCATATCTTCTGGAATCCCGACAGATAAAAGATAATCTTTAGCAAACGCCATATGGTAAGCCAAAAGCTCATTATAAATCAAATCTTCATCCAAAGCCTCCTCAACAGAAACCTCAATATACTCCTGATCATTATTATTCTGACTTTCAGCAGTCCACAACCTCAACCCCTCCCCCTCCACTCGGTCGAACCTCGGATGTTCAGGAGAATCAGGATCATAAAAAACCTCAACTTCTGCCATCGTAAACTCTCGAAGACGAATAATCCCCTTCCGAGGAGAAATCTCATTTCGATAACCCCTACCCGTCTGCGCAACACCGAAAGGAAGTTGCCTTCTAGCCACACGTTGCAACCTATTAAAATCAACAAAAATAGACTGAGCAGTTTCAGGGCGAAGATAAGCAGTCCTCCCCTCCTTCGGACCTATGCCAGTGCGAAACATAGTGTTAAAATCATGAATATCTCCTAACGACCCTCCACATTCCGGACAACTTATCCCTCTATCCTCAATTACTTTCTTCATATCTTCTTTACTTTCACCCTCCATATCCTTTCCTGTAACTTCTTTAATCAAATCCGTAACTTCGTAAGTTTCACCACACATAGAGCATTCAATCATAACATCTGTGAAATGATCAACATGCCCGCTTGCCTCTAAAACTTCCTCGGGAAAAATATTTGGCGAGTCTATCTCCAAACAACCTTCTTTGACTACGTAAAAATCTCTCCATTTTTTCATAATTTTCTCCTTCAGAGAAGAACCCAAAGGGCCAAGATCGTAAAAGCCAGCTGCGCCGCCGTAAATTTCAAAGGAAGGCCATATGAATCCTCTTTTTTTGGCTATTTCCATTATTCTTTCGTACTTGTTTTTTGTCTTGTTATTACTCATTTGGTAACCTCGTTGTTTTCCGTTTTTATTTGGATTTATGATGTTAAAGCCTTCAGTAGGTCTTCATCACTCACTATGCCAATTAGGTTTTTTCCAGATAAGACTGGGATTTGGTTGAGATTATTTTGTTCCATTAGTTCTGCACAATTGCTGACTGAGCTTCTTTTGGTAACTGTTATTATATCTTCAGTCATTATTTCTTCAACGGTTTTTTCGGGTGGTTTTAGGCTTCTTTTAGTTATATATATTCTATCTTCACTATCCCAAGTCCATTTCTCTGTTTCGCTTCTTCCGCTCATCTGTTCTTTAATTTCCTCTTCCTCCACTTCACTAACAGCCATTATATCCTCATCGCCGATCATCCCTGCAAGTTCTCCATAATTGTCCAAAACAGGTAAAGCTCTTTTGCCGGATAGGTGAATGATTTCTAGAGCAATGTTCAGCGGTGTTTCCTGCCATAATGTTGAGACGGTGTTTTGCATACATTCTTTAATCTCAGTTTTTTTCTTTTTTCCAACTATTACTCTAGATAAAATATCTCTAACTGTTATTATTCCAACAAGTTCATTATTTTCATTAACAACAGGGAGTCTTCTAACATTATTCCCTAACATCCTTTCCGCCGATACCTCTAAAGATTCGTCAGGATAAACAGTAACTAAATCTCTATTCATCAACATGCCGATTTGGTTTTCATCGGGTTTCTCAAAAAAATCTCTCAGCCTGATCAATCCTGCAAGTTCTTCTGTATCTTTTTTTAGAACAGGAAGAGCGCTAACCTCTAAATCCTTAATCATCTCCATAGCCTCATCTCTATTCCCAGGAACACTGATGCTTTTCACATCTTCAGTCATTACTTCACTAACCTTCACACAATACAACTCCACAAACTATTCATATCTAACCTAATTCTCTACTCATAATCTTGTTCTAATAAATCTTAAAAACACTACCCC
>CAYSUV010000083.1:0-6048 GCA_964434275.1 Hadarchaeota archaeon (SeqCode)
CTCCCACCCCTCACCAGGAAAATAAAACTCAGCCCAAGCATGCCCAACCAAACTATTATCAGAAAAACCCCAACCATAAGAAGCTCTAGCCGGAAGACCGCTGGCCCGAGCAAGTGCTATTGAAAGATCTGTATATTCACTGCAATCTCCTACCCGTGTTTGGAGAGCTGTGAGAGCTCCTTGTCTTTCCGACTGAGTCTCGTATTTCAACCTTTCGGTAACGAATTTCGTTATTTTTTTAGCTATCAAATAAGCATTTTTCTCATCACCAACAACCATATCGGCGACACTTTGAATATTGGGATTGTCGACTTCCCAAAACTTTTGAGATTTTAAAAAGGGTTCAAATTTTGCTGGAAGGTCTGATATTTTTCCAACATCTCCACTATCGATTGAGGGATCGTGAACTCTAATTTCATGAATTAACTTGAGTTCACAACTCTTATTCTCGCCAGGATTTATCGCACCAAATTCTAAATTTGCACGCCAGTTGTTCTCCTCATCATCAGCCAAGTAAAAAGTATTCAGCTCGGAAGGCGCACTAAGCAAAGCAGGGTACTGCCAATTATCCTCTCTGTTAAAAAGTAAAATATTGTATCTCACATTTTTCGACTTTTCATCCGGATTAGCATTCGATAAATTCTCATCTAAAGTGATTTTATAATAAGCGGGTGATTTGAACCAAATCCCTCTCAAACCATCAAAACTAGCAGGACCTACCATTCTCTTCGAAAAATATAGATTATCACCCCTTAACTCCGCAACATTTGGCTCATAAGTAAAAAGCTCAGCTCCACTCGGGCCTTTCAGGCTTACTTGGTAATTGTCTCTTGTCCAATCGCCGGGGTCTAGGTTTACTCCACCCAAATATGTGTTTAACTGTATTTTCGAACCGTCCTTGTCAACCATGTCTTTTGCGTTATATGAAATGGAGTAATCGATTTTCTTGCCTGGACTTATTGTGTAGTCGATTTCCAGAATATAACTTTCTGATTTTTCGTGGATTTGAAAGTCCACACTATTTTTTGGATCGCTTTGAAGTTCGATATCTGTCACATTTGCAGAAGGAATAGTGTGAGTGCCGGAAGAGCTCCATGTGGAGCCAGAGTTTGGCGGATTAACTACTGTAAACGTTAATTGTGCTTGTACTGAAAGGTTTTTATTTATCTTGAAGTTTAGTTCGGATTTTGTGTAGTGGGGTTCTGATTGTGGCTTAGCTGAAGTTTGGATAGGGGTTATGGTGAAGAGAACCATCAGGGTTATCGTTCCTATTAGAATCGTGGGGTTTTTTTCCATAATAATCCGAATTCTTTTTGGTATTTTTTTCTATAAGTAAAATTGGAGAATTATGAAAGTAGTGCTAGTTGAAAGACTTTCGCCGCACGAATCTTCACAACTTAACGAGTTAGCGGCTTTGGCTGAAACTTTGGATTATGAAGTAGTTGGGAAAATGAGCCAGACCCGGAAGCCTGACCCAACGTATCATATAGGGAGTGGGAAGGTTATTGAATTGGCTCAGAAAGTTGATGATAAAGAAGCTGAAAAAGTTATATTTGCCAATCCTTTGAAACCTTCGCAAGCTTTTAAACTTGAAGAAAAGATAGGTGTTGAAGTTATTGATCGTTTCCAGTTAATATTGGAAATTTTTGCTATGAGAGCTGCATCTCCAGAGGCTAAACTTCAGGTGGAATACGCCCGGCTAAATTATGAACTTCCAAGAGTGAAAGAAAGCGTAAAAAGAGCCAAACTGGATGAATTCCCCGGCTTACGTGGTGGTGGTGAGTATGGTGAGAGAGCTAGAGTTGACACTATAAAGAATCGGATGAAATCCTTGGAAGAAAAACTCGAGTCTTTCGAAGAGGCTCGAGAACAGAGGAGGAAAAGAAGGCGAGAGCGAGGATTTAATCTAGTTGCGGTAGCAGGTTATACGAATGCTGGAAAAAGCACTCTGGTAAATGCTCTCTCCTCTGCAGATGTTGAAGTGGATGATAGTCTTTTCACCACATTATCACCTCGAACAAGAGTCATGGAGGATGATTCTCAGAAAATCCTCATAACTGACACTGTAGGTTTTATCGACGATCTTCCTCCCTGGTTAATAGAAGCTTTCAAGGCCGCTTTGGAGGAAATTTACTTAGCTGATTTAGTACTGTTAGTTGTCGATGCATCCGAACCGTTCAGAGAGATTATGAGAAAGTTCAAAACTTCTCGAGAAATCCTTTCAGAATCCTCTGCAGACCTGATTGTATTATTGAATAAGATAGATATGTTGTCGGAATCCTCATTGGAAAGAAAAAAAGAATCTCTTGAAAGGATAGCTCCTAAAGTGATGCGAATATCTGCTAGTGATGGAACGAATCTGGAAAAACTGAAAGATTTTGTCCATTCCAGACTCCTGGAACAGATTCACGCTCGGCTAACTACTAGGAATAAAAGTGGTATAGAGAAGCTTGTTCACCAGTTATATGAGAGGACTGAGGTTGAAGAAGTGAAGTATGAGAACCCTACCAAAGTGACTTTTTGGACGGATGAAAAATCATTAGGAAAGCTTCAAAAATATATCGGAGACGGAACGGAAATAGAAATTATTGGTGAGTCCAATTGAGCAAAACAGTAGTTCTAAGATTGGGGCACAGGCCTGTAAGGGATAAAAGGGTTAGCACGCATGTTGGGCTAGTCGCTAGAGCTTTCGGAGCTGATGGAATAATTTACGCTGAACAAAATGTGAAAAAAGTTAAGGAGAGTTTAGAAAAAGTCAAGAAAGAATGGGGAGGGTCTTTTTTTGTTAGAACAGGAGAATCATGGAAAGAAGTAATAGATAAATGGCAATCAGGAGAAGGCCAAATAGTGCATTTGACGATGTATGGGTGCCATATTAAAGAGAAAGTTTCGAAAATTCGCGGAAAAGATACATTGGTTGTGATTGGAGCGGAAAAAGTTCCTAAGGAAGTATATGAGAGAGCTGATTATAACGTAGCGGTTGGAAACCAGCCTCACTCTGAAATAGCGGCTTTGGCTGTTTTTTTAGACCGATTTTATGAGGGCGGGGAGCTTGATGAAGAGTTTGCTGGAGCAGAAAAAAGGGTAATACCTTCCGAGGAGGGGAAGGAGGTTAGAGAATTGTAGAGATAGTTACGAAAATTTTTGTCGGGTTAGTTTTAAATAAATCACTCCGGAGAATAAGTCCCGAACACAGGTGAAAAACATTGGCTTCTGCAGAAGAACTTGCAAAATCTCCAGCTTTTGAAAGGATTTTGAACCGCGTGGCAGGTGAACACGGTGCTGAGGTTGCTAAGATTCTTATTGAAGATGGGGAGGCTACAGATGAAGAAATAGCTAATGAAATAGATGTAAGGCTTAATCTTGTAAGGAAAATTTTGTATGACCTTTACGATAATCAAGTTGTAGACTATAGGCGGACCAGAGATGAGGAGACAGGTTGGTACATTTATTATTGGCACATGGAACCTGACAGGGCTTTGGAGTTGATGGATGAGAATAAACAAACTCTTTTGAATAAGCTTAAGGATAGGTTGGAGCACGAAAGATCTACTATGTTTTTTAAGTGTGAGAATGATCATCCACGTGTAGAGTTTGATGAGGCTGTTGAAACCGGTTTTGAATGTCCTAAGTGTGGGGAGTCTTTGAAAGAATTTGACAATACCGGGATAGTAAAAGCACTAGAGAGACAGATTGAAACTCTTGAACAGGACTTGATGGGGAGCTAATTGCTAAAACCCGAAAAAGCCCTTCAAATACTTAGAGACGAAGGGTGTTCTTCCGAAGTTATAGAGCATATAAAAGCAGTTAGGGATATTTCTCTAAAAATAGCTGAAAACATCGCAAAAGAAGGACACGACGTGGATTTAAACCTAGTGGAAATAGGAGCGATTTTGCACGATATTGGAAGATCAAAAACTCACGACATCTCCCATGGAGTAGAAGGAGCGAAAATATTGAGAGAAAAAGGACTGGAAGAATTCGCTCCTTTTGCAGAAAACCACCTAGGAGCAGGAATATCTGAAAAAGAAGCTGAAAAACTAAACATTCCAGCAAAAGACTACATTCCGACCTCATTAGAAGAAAAAATCGTAACCTATGGAGACAATCTAAGCCAGGGAAAAAAAATCCAATCTTACGAAAAAGCGCTTGAAGAACTCCAAGAAGAATTAGGGCCAAACCATCCTTCTTTAGAAAGATTCAAAGACATGCATGAAGAGTTGAAAAAACTCGGCAGTCTCAGATAATAATGAATATCTAATTTGACAAAAAATCCTGTTTTAACCGATTTAGGGCTAATTAGAACATCATAGTTACATTGATTATCCTTTTCGTGTTAATACAATATCCTATTAAGACTCCAAAGCAGTGAAAATGGTGGGCCCGGTGAGGTTCCCCGCAAACGGGTTCGAACTTCACTCTCGAACCGGCCAATTCCCGGCCTCCGAACCCCTTCCAAGAAAGATTAATGTTAGATAATAAATAAATAGCTTTTTAAAAACGGATATTTTCGTTTTTGTTTTTTGGTTCCTTCTTTTCTGTTTAAGTGCTCTAATGGATGTCGTTAAATGAAATGATATCTTTTTGTGCTCTTTGGGAAAGTGTAGTTTTTGGTGAAAAAATTGCGTCAGGCGATGGAATTGGTTGCGGTTTTTGATTCCATTGTAGTAATAATTGTAGACGGATTTTGAATTTCGATGAATTGATGATCGATGCTTGCTTGACCGGTATGTCAGAGTTCTTGGAGAGTTACTTTTTAAGAATTGTATTACCATAGTAATACTTGATGGTTTGAATGGAGTCCGTTCCCACGAAAATGACGAAAAGGCTTCTGGAGGAGCTGGACAGGTTGGTCGAGGAGGGATGGTACGCCAGCCGTAGCGAGGCCATCCGTGACGCTGTAAGGGAGCTTGCAGAGAGGAGGAAGCTCGACAGGCTTGAGGACGCGATAGAGAAGGACATCGAGTGGGGTCTGCATGGGCGCTGAGGCGGTCTCGGACACCGGCCCGCTAATACACCTCTCACAGATAGGAAGGCTTGACTCTCTCCGGATAGTGGATAGGTTGCTCATCCCTCCCGAAGTCGAAGACGAGTTCAAGAAGAGAGGGGTCCCGAGAAAGCTAGACTCGCTTGATATGATTGATGTGAAACGGATTAAGGGGGAACAGGCCAATAGTGCTGGAACGCTGGCGAGAAAATATGGGCTTGATCTCGGAGAGGCGGAGGCAATCGTTCTCGCGAAGCGGGAGAACATATCTTTGTTTTTTACGGACGATCTGGACGCCAGGAGGACGGCCAGGATGCGTGGTTTGGAGCCGCATGGATCGATCGGTATTCTATTGAGGGCGTACCGGGACGAGATATTGTCGGAGGAGGAAACCGTGGCCTCTGTGAGGAATCTGTACTCCGACTCATCGCTTTACCTGACATCAGATTTGGTGGAAAGGGCGATAAAGGCCGTGAAAAAGTTTTCCGGCGACGAATAATCAGGTGGTTTGCATATTCATTTCGGTAACTAATTGTATCCGTTCTCTGGTCGTGCAGAAGGGTCTTTTATAAACCAACAACGGCTGGGCGGATTGGGTTTGAGGGGAAAAGGGTATGGGTCCGGTGTCTACCCTACTAAAAGTTCGAAACCCCCACTCGATATCCGGGTTTGGGGGTCTTTCCTTCAACATTCTACAGGTTATATGTGGACCAAAAAAGAAAAAGATATCTCAATTTTTTTCGGGATGAAGCCAGTCTTCACTGGTATCCGCAATAAATTGTCGCTTCCATCATGAGGATTGTTATTTTGGGGATGTGTAAGTAAAATCTTGGTTTTCTGAATCTCATTTCCTTGTTTAAATTTCGGAAATTTCGCGTTCTAAATCCTTAATCGAGTACTCCGATTTGTAACCGGTTTCGATGAGGAATTTTTCCATTTCCCAGACGGTCGTTTCTGCTTCTTCCGCGGCTTTGGTTAGGGTTATTTTTCCTTGTTTGTATTTTTTCGCTGCTTTTTCTTTTTCTGTGATTTTGTATCCTTTTTTGAGTAGTCTTCTCATT
>CAYSUV010000084.1:0-6043 GCA_964434275.1 Hadarchaeota archaeon (SeqCode)
ATCCTATCCTATGTGGTTTGGATGGGGAATGGAACGAATGTTCGAAATGATTGGGCGGAGCCCAAAAGAGGAAGGATTCCTCTGGGTTGTGAGGATGGGCAAGGACGCCGAATCTTTCGAATCACCTTCGGAATATGGGAAGAGGGAGAACGTAAATAAAACCTCAACCGAAAATAATTCATGATTGGATGAAAAAAGAAGTAGTTGTAGTGGGCGGAGGTATCGGCGGATTGGCGGCAACAGCTCTATTGGCAGAAGAAGGATTAGATGTTCTTTTACTTGAAAGAAGACAACGCTTAGGAGGGAGAGCCGCAAGCTTCCAACACAAGCCAGGATATATCGTAGACTGGGGAATCCACATGTGTAGATACGGAGAAGACGGAGAAGCAGCGGAAACACTAAGAAGGCTCGGGATAGAGTTAGACTTCAAATCACCAGCCAGAAAATACCATATTTACGATGACGGAAAACTTAAAACCACATTAGGAAAAGGAAAAGAACTATTCTCATTTTCAACAATCAAAATCTTATTGAAATTCTTACTGAAGATAAGTGATGATGTTGAAGAATTATTAGACAAACCAGTAGAAAAATGGGTCTCGAAAAACGTTGAAGATAAAGAATTGAAAAAACTCTTCTGGATGCTCTCCTCCAGCCTTTTAATATCCCCTTACGATAAGTACAAGGCTTCAATGGGAGAAATGGTTAGAACGTTAAGAAGAATGCTAAGAGCCGGCGAAGGTGGGGCCTATCCAGCGGGCGGTTGGAGGACAATAATAGGAAACTTACGTGATGTGGCAGAGAAAGCGGGAGCTGAAATAAGAACAGAGACTGAAGTAGATAGTGTTATAGTAGAAGATGAAACTGCTAAGGGAGTGAAAGTATCAGGAGAAACTATAAAAGCAAAAGATGTGGTTCTCGGGATAAGACATCAAAAAATAGACCAACTGATAGACTCAAAGCATCTAACAAAAGAATATCTGCAAAAATCCAAATCTTTAACCCCCACAGCTGGAATCTCGTTCGATATAGGAACCTCAAGAAAAGTGACGGACATGAAAGGATTAATCTTATCCACTGATTTACCATTGCTAGGGATGGTCACGTCAAATATAGATCCAAAAGTATCACCTCTGGGAGAACAATTAATGACTTTTCTGTTTATTCATACACCGAAAGAAATGAAAGATAAAAAATTTGTAAAGCAAAAAATCAAAGAATATCGAAAAATACTTCATCAAATGATTCCCGGTCTAAAAGAAAACAAAGAATGGGAACGAGTTTTAAGAATGAAATGTGTTGATGGTTCAGCCCTCACAACAGATCAGCATTATAAGGTTAGGCCCGGTGTTGAGTCCCCTATAGATAATCTTTATTTTGCGAGTGATACTTGCGGCGTTCCCGGTGGTGGCGGAGATATTTCTTTTAGGGCCGCAAGAAAGTGTGCTGATTTGATTTATTGAGATTAGTTTAACTAATTTTTTGATAGGTTTGAAGTGTTTTTCGATTATCTCGCAGTTTTTCTTATCATGATGAACTTGTAGGTTAAACCTATTCCTGTGAGTATGATTACTCCGAGGATTATGAAATTTGTAGGCTTGCCTATGAGGGAGTCAACTGTTCTGAGCATGTTTAAATGGGTCCACTGAACTCCCGCCCAGACCTGTCCTAACATGTGAATAGTTCCATTTTTGGGTTCATAGGGTTGGCCAATGATGCTTGTGCGCATTTTATTATTATCAAAAGTGATAATTCGGAAGGCAGGAGGGGTTCCAGTTTGAATATGGTTAACACCTTGATAATTGAAAGACCTAGTATTATGAGTATGGCCAGCCAAAATTGTGACGACGTCATGGGTTTTCACCATATTTAAAAATGTATTCCGGTTATAAGCGATAGAACTAGAAATTGTCAGATTTTCATCGTCAAATACTGGGTGATGCATCGCGACGAAAATATTATCCTCTTTCCGTAAATCATTCTCCAACCAGTTTATCTGGGAATTTTTCAACCCTGAACCTTGGACTCCGAATTCACTCTTCATCACATCGTGCCCTGAATCAAGCACTACAACATGGATAGACCCATAATCGAAACTAAAATCACCTTTAGACGGGCCAAAATCTATTGAGAAGTTTTCTGACAAGTTCTCAGAAGCAGGAGTTAAGTGCTCATAGTAATATTTTAAAGCTATCTGGTTTTCAGGCTTCCAGCTAGGTATGGGAAAAGCAGGCCAAGCGACATTTAGCAAGTTTTTTCTATAGTCATGGTTACCCACAGTGGCAAAAGCAGGCGGTTGTATTTTCTTATAAACTTCGTGAAATCTTTCCCAATTAGGTCGTTCAGACCAATCTACTAGATCTCCGGTTAGCAGCACGAAGTCTATATCTCGGGAATTAATCTCTTCAACAGCTTTCTCAAATCTTTCGATACTATCCGCTTTATTAATAGTTATATGTATATCCGTGATTTGGGCAATTTTTATCGAAGAATTTTCCATGTCCACTGAATTTGTAGCTATGTAATTTTGTCCAGAGTTAGCTTTAATTGAGCTCGCTTGCACCGAGAAATAATCCCTTACACGTGGTTTATTTTGAGAATCTAATATAGAAAAAGAACCGCTAATTAACATAATTGCGAGAAGGCCAAGTCCGATATGAGTCTTGTATTTCGAAAAGGATGAAAGGACTTTTCCCATTTTTTAACCCTTTTTTCTGTTAATTACTAACTAAGGCTAGGAATAATAAGATATGTAAAGAAAATTAGTCAAGTTCGAATTTTATCCCGCCAATCTTATCTGAAATAAAGTTATATAGTAGTGCCACTATGCCCCCTCCTACGAAGCCGATAATCCCTCCGAGGATTAAACCGCCTAAAATACCAGAAATACCTACGATATTTGCTGGAAAACCACCCACAGGTATTCCAGCGCTAAAAACTACTGTTCCGTAGACTAGGCCAATAACCAATCCGAAAACAATTCCGAAAAAGGCTCCGATAAATGCGAGGGACTTTACTTTAACTCTTTTCAGTTCTCTTTCTTCCATTGTAACATTTTTTAATATTCGGGAGGGTTTATAGAGATTTCCTTACTTTTTTGTTGTATATACAACAAGTTTTTATGATTATCTACTTTGTTAAGGGATGTAAAATAAGATTAAATTAGAAGGGAGAAAAATGGACAAATCTGGATTTTTAGCCATTAAGGAAGCTTTAGAAAAGAATAATCTGCCTGTGAATAAAGAAACTATCAAGGCTTTTCTTGTTGGTGAAATGGAACTTATTCGTTCGAATGTTGAGGCAGAACTTACTGGGAAGAATACTCCGGAGGAAATTCTTGAGATGAACACAAATCGTTTTGAACAACAAGGAGGGCATCCTGTTGGTGATAATCAGTCCTACTATGAGCTTGATGTTGAAGGTTTGGACGAGTTCTTATCAGAAATTCTAGGAAATGAAAGAGGAGTATAAATGATTAGTATTAGCTTTCTTTGAAAGCCTGCCATCTAAGAGAGTGAAATATGCCGTTAGATTTTTTTCCTAAGTTGTGAAGATAGGATAAGGGCGTTAAATATGTATTTTTATGAAGGAGAAGAAATCCGGAATTTAGGTTTGGTTACAGAAATGGCGGCTGAGAGGTATGGGAACAGAACTGGACTATTTTTCGAAGATAAGGAACTCTCTTTCGCTCGATTGGATAAGAGGTGTAATAGCCTTGCTGACGGTTTGGTAGGTGAAGGATTGATTCCGGGCGATCGGATAGGGCTTTATTTGCCGAATTCTTTGCAATTTATAGAGTCTTTTTTTGCAATAATTAAAGCAGGCGGTGTACCTGTTCCACTTAATCTTCGAATGCCTTCAAGAACTCTTTCTTATGTTTTGAAGGATTCAAGTGTGGATTTATTAATTTCTCCTTCTTTTGAGACGGACACTTCTAGTCTAGAGGAGGCTGAAGCCCTCGTTAGCGAAGCTGATGTTGAAAAATTAATTGTTCCGGGAGGAACTCGTGGCGAAGCGATTGATTATAACCGGCTTATAAAGGATGGGAGTTCGACATTTTCTCATATAAATCAAAATTACGAAGATATAGCCGTACAAATGTATACTAGCGGGACAACGGGCAAGCCCAAAGGAGTTCTTTTAACTCATCAGAATGTTTTATCTGCTATCAATAGTGTTGGAACTACATTATCTGTAGACTCTTCTAGCAAAATGCTTCTACCAGTTCCGCTATATCATGTTTATGCTCTAACATCACTACTTTGCGGAATTTGCTACGGGGGAATTTCGTATCTTCAATATAGGGTTGATCCGGGCTTGATGTTAGAAAACATAGAAGAATCTGAAAGCACAGACTTTGTAGGGGTCCCTGCAATTTTCAGGATGGCTTGGCTTGTTTATAAACAAGAGCCTGAAAGTTATGATCTTAGTAGCTTAGAGCAGGTGGTTTGTGGGGGAGCGCCGCTGGACGAAACCACTCGAAAGAGGATAATAGATAAATGGAGGGTTAGGTTTCAGGAGGGGTGGGGTATGACTGAAAACTGTACCGCTGGCGCGCTAAATTTGGGGAACACATCGAAGGAAGCTGGATGTGCAGGTTGGCCTCTTCCAGGTATTGAGATTAAGCTGGTTGATCCTGAAACTCGTGATACGGTGGTTCCTTGTGAGGAGGTTAGTTTTTGGGGTGAGTTGAAAGAGGAACATGTTGATCGGGAGGGGGAGATTGCGATAAGGGGGCCAGTAGTTTTCAAGGGCTACTATAATAGGGACGATGAGAATGATAGGGTTTTTGACGAGGAAGGGTGGTTCTATACCGGTGATTTGGCGAGAATCGATGAGGATAAGGCTTTGTGGATTGTGGATAGAACAGATGATATGATTATTGCTGGCGGGGAGAATATTTACCCGTCGGAGGTGGAAAACGCTTTAATGGAGCATCCCGATATTTCCTCTGCTGCGGTTGTTCCAACTCCTCATAAGACTAAAGGTGAGGCTCCTGTGGCTTTTTTGACAACTTCTGAAGATTCTGATTTGACTGAGAAGGAAGTTAGAGAATTTTCTCTTGAACGTGTACCCACCTATGCCCACCCTAGACGAGTTTTTTTCAAGGAAAGCTTCCCTAAGAGCGGATCTCTGAAAGTACAACGTTACAAGTTGGAGGAAGAAGCGAAAGAAAGGATTTCCGGAACTCTCGGAAAAGTTTGAAAACGTTTATTTTCGCATTATCCAAGTCATTTTTTGTTGAAATACTGATTGGATAGGGAAATACCTAAACTTTTCGAGTACAAAATTAATTTGATATGAAAAAAACTGACAATCTTCCCAAAAATTCAGATTATGATGTTATAATCATAGGAGCAGGAATGGGTGGACTTACAGCTGGCAACATACTAGCTGATGAAGGTTTCAAAGTTCTCATCTTAGAAAAACATCACATTCCAGGCGGGTATTGTACTAATTTTAAGCGAAAAGAGTTTACTTTCGATGCTTCAATGCACATGATTAACGGTTGCAGACCTCAGGGCACAATCTACGAAATTTTGAAAAAATTTGGAGTAGAAAATCAGATAGAATTCATAAAAATAGACGAGTTATTTCAATGGAAGGACCCAAAGAACGAAATTAATTTTCGCGCTCCGGTAAATCTTTCCGAGTTTATCGAAAAACTGTCCAAAGTTTTCCCCGACGAAGAGTCCGGAATTCGAGAATTTTATCAAAAATACTCTGAAGTTCCGAAACATTTGATGAATTTCTCAAATGGTGGAAATCCCGAAAGAACCCTTAAAATTATCGACAATCTCTCCGACAAGACCTTATCCGAATTAATTGATCCATACATATCAAACCCAAATTTAAAAGATATTATGACCGCACTAGGAGGGTTTTTCGGATTACCCCCTCAAGATTTAAACGCTCTAATGTTTCTAGCCGGTGCAATGTCGTATCACCACGAAGGCGCTTATTATGTCAAGGGAGGGTCTGGAAAATTCTCAAAAACTTTAGCTAAAAACTTTGAAGATAAGGGTGGAGAACTGGACTTATC
>CAYSUV010000085.1:0-6017 GCA_964434275.1 Hadarchaeota archaeon (SeqCode)
TTTGAAAGGTGTAATATTTAATTCAGTCACAGAGATGAATTATGATAAAGTAGAGAGTATGGCGACACCACTATTGGAAAGTCAAAATATTTCCGTATTAGGAATTCTCCCCCGCAAAAAAGAACTAGCAGGTGTCACTGTAAAGGAACTCGCTGAGGAGATGGGGGCCGAAAAAGTCACGGCTGTTTCGGATGATATCTTTATAGAAAGGTTCCTTGTAGGAGCTATGACTGGTGAAAGTGCTCTGAGATACCTCAGAAGAACCAAGGACACAGCATTTATCACAGGTGGAGATAGGCCTGATGTTCAAAGGGCTGCCCTTGAGTCTCCCGGGGTTAATTGTCTCATCCTTACTGGCGGTTTTAGACCTCCAGGAGCTATTATAGGAAAGGCTGAGGAGAGGGACGTCCCAATTTTATTGATGCAGTCCGATACGCTTACCACTGTGGAGAACGCGGAGGATATAATAAGAAAAGGCAGAACTCGCAGGGAAAAATCTGTAGAGATAATGCATAACTTGCTTTTGGAGAATGTGGATTTAGAATCTATTTTGACAGATTAGATTTGAGAAAAGTATCTATCGTTTTTTTCGAGAATTCAATATCTTATTGATTAAAGAAATAGAAAGTTCTTTCTTTAGAAAGGCCAAAATTCGTGGAGTACAATTCCAAGGGTGGTGCTCACAATTATAGCTGCTATAAGCTCTAAGCTTAGCAGGAAAGATATTTCCGGCTGATCTTTCGACTGTTGTTCTCTTTCCGTCGTTGATATGGTTCCTCCCCAAGAATCAGTTTCGTTCCAATCGATAGTGGGGGATGAAATTATTCCGGTCCAATTTTCTGTCCGAAACGATCCCGACCCAGATGCTTTTATTGAACCGGTCCATGTTTTTATTTTTTCCCATTCTCTTGGGGCTTGTATGGTTCCGGTCCATGTTTCTATTTTTTGTTGTCCTTTTGCTGAGGCTGAAATATTACCGGTCCAAGATTCGATTTTGCTCCATCCTTCGGCTGGGGCTCCTGTTGTTCCGGTCCATTTTTCGGTTTGGCTCCAACCTGTTGCGGGGCTTTTTATTGAACCGGTCCATGTTTTTATTTTTCCCCATTCAGCAGGGGCTTGTATGGTTCCGGTCCATGTTTCGTTTCGAGCCCAGTTTCCGGCTTGGAATTGTTGAACTGGGGTCCAGGGGGTTTTGTAAGAATATTTGCCTATGCCTCGGACTCTCCAGTGGTAAGTTCCGCGTGTAAGTGAGGTTTTGGTGGTGGTTGTGGTGGTTGGGTTGTGGTTTGTTTTTATGTTTGTGATTGTATTTTCATATTCGGGGTCGGGAAAGTTTGCTTGGTTATCTATTTGGATTTCGTATTTTTCTAGAACAGGTGTGGCCCATTTGAGTATAATATTGTTTCCTGGGAGGATTTCGTTGTTTTCAGGTGATTTCAAACTCACTAGAACGAGAGGAAAATTATCCTCAGCGTCATCTTTTATCAGATAAGAGTTTTCGAGCACACCATTTTTATTGTTATCTTTTGAGTTTTCAGGCGGTTGCCAGTCTCCCCACCAGTTTCCTTCGCCTAAAACAGAGTTTTCCCAAGTGTTTGAACCTTTGTCAACTGCATTGTTTTCTGTGTTGGAGTGTAGGAAGTTGTGGTATAGGAGGTTTATGTTGGAGGAGTTTTTTATGTTGATGCCTATCTTGTTTTTTGCGATTGTGTTTTTGGTGAGGGTGTTGTTGTCAGAACTTTCGAGGTAGAATCCTTGACTGTTGTTGTTTTCGGCTCGGTTGTTTTCTATCAGGTTTTTTGAAGTTTTTTGTAGGTAGAATCCGTCTTCTCCGTTGTTCAGAGCTCGGTTGTTTTTTATGGTGTTGTTTGCGGTGTTCCATATTTTGAATCCTTTGAGGGTGTTGTTTTCGGTTCGGTTGTTTTTTATGGTGTTGTTTTTCGAACTGTCGTAGATGTATATCCCGACTTCTTGGTTGTTTTCGGCTAGGTTTTTGACCAACGTGTTGTTGTTTGAGTTTGCGTATAGTTCGAAACCGTCGGATTTGTTGTTTTTGGTTTTGTTGTTTTCAAGTAGGTTGTTTGTGGATCCGCTGAGAAATATCCCGTCTTTATTATTGTTCCAGGATTGATTATTTTTTAGCACATTGTTGTCGGAGTTATACTGGAGTCTGTAACCTTGATCGTTGTTTTCGGCTAGATTTTTGTTCAGGATATTATTATCTGAACCCCAATATAGGTAAAATCCTTCCTCTTTGTTCTTCCGTGATTGGTTATTTTTAAGCAGGTTATTATCCGAGTATTTCCAGATTTTGAATCCGTAGTTGTTGTTTTCGGTGCGGTTATTTTCCAGCTTGGTGTTTGATGAATTCTTGAGCTCAAAACCAAATTTGTCGTTATTACGAACTCGATTGTTTTCCAATAAGTTGTTTGAGGAGGTAGAGAGATAAAACCCGGTTTTTGCATCGGTAACTGTGAAACTTGCTACTGTAGTATTATTTTCTGTTAGTTCGAAACAATTTTTCGAATCATTATTAGCCTTCAAAATGGTTTTGTTTGGGCCGTTTTCGGCTGTTATTGCGAGGTTTTCTAGGTTTATGGTTATTGGAAAGTTTTCTATGGTGTTGTCGTAGGTTCCTGGTCTTACTATGATTTTGTTGTTTTCTTGTGGGTCTGCGTTGTCTATGGCGTTTCCTATGCTTGCGAATGCGTTATCGCCGTGTGAAAGATTGTCGGGGATTTTGGCGGTGTTTTCCCAAGTGTTGTCTACGTAGAGGACATTATCGCGATAATTGTTGGGATTTGCTTGTAATGCTGGCTGTATTGTTAAAAAGAGGGTTATTGTGAGCGTGATTGTGAGAAAAGTTTTATAAAAATTGTTTTTCATTTTTTCCCGGCATGACTATTTTTTTCCAGTTTTCTTATTAATAAAGTAAGTCTTGTGTATCACTCTTGATATTTTCTGGTGGAGGTCTTCTGTGTATTCTCGTTTTCCCAAAATTTTTCTTTAGAGGGAAGGAAAAAACCGTTTTTTTTTGGTATTTGGTTTTGATGTTTTATTTTTACTGTTAACTTCCTGATTTTCTTTAAATACAGAACGAGAGGTGTTTTGTTTGTGGTTTTATTTCAAACAGCTTGTTATTGGAACTTATTTTAACATGGTGCGGGGGGAGGGATTTGAACCCTCGAACCCCTACAGGAAGGGATCTTGAGTCCCTCGCCTTTGACCTGGCTTGGCAACCCCCGCCCTATGGAATGGTGTTAAGAGTTTTTTGTTAAAACTGTTCTTATAAATACTTGAAAACACTTTCTAATGACTTTTATATTCCTATGGGTATCATTTGAATTTGAACGTTTGAACTCAAAGGTGTTGTTATGGCTTCATTCGAACCGAGGAAAACCTTCGAACATGTAGACAAGCTTTCCTACGAGATAGGTCCTAGACTTGCTGGAACGGAAAGGAGCGATCAAACTTCAAACTATATAAAAAAGAAATTCGAAGAATTCGGTCTGGATACAGAAATTAAAACTTTTGAATTTATAAACAAGATAAAAAAGACTAGGGTAATATCATCAATTCTTATAGGTGTTTTTATAGCCGCTTTTTTTCTAAACCTTTACACTCATCCCTACCTCACTTTCACGATAAGCGTCATAGGGCTTGGAGCGGCTTATTTTCTTCCCTCCCTTCTCATATCTAAAGCAAAGGAGAGAAATGTAATAGGAACTTTAAAACCTGAAAACAACCCTGAAAAAAGAATCGTAATAGGAGCACACTATGATTCTGCAAACTGTACAAAAAAATGGTATATGACAGTTTTCTTTCGAGTTTTTCTTCCTATTATTCTGGTAGGATTTTTGACAATAATGGTATACTCGATATTTTTCGGTACAAGCGCTTGGCTGGAAACTTGGCTGATTCTTGCTTTTCCGTATTTTTTCGTTTGTGGAATTCCTTTTTGGAATTTTGAAAGTCTTGTTTCTCCAGGCGCTGAGGACAATGCTTCCGGAGTATCTGTTTTGCTAGAAACTGCTAGAAATACAGTTGATTCTGATCTGAATGGTGTAGAGTTAAAATTTGTTGCTTTTGGGGCGGAGGAACAAGGACTGAAGGGTTCGAAGGCATATGTTAAGGATGGAATTTCTGCAGATGTTTTTTTGAATCTTGATTCTCTTGGTAGTGGAGAGAAATTGTGTGTAGTCGGAGGTAATGGTGTTTTGAGGAAGCAAGAAACATCTTCGGATTTAAACGAAAGTATTATGGAAGAGTTGGAAAATGGGGAGATTTGGACTCCTTTTTCAAAACATGATCATATTCCTTTTTTGAATGCCGGCGTAAAATCAACAACTTTAACTTCTTCAAATGAGAGTCAGAAGAATCGTTTGGATGGTATTTTAGAATCATTTTTTGGTCATTCTAATTTTAGAAGCCGTAGATTACCCAAAATACATACTATTGATGATGTTCCCGAAGATATTAGGTTGGAAAATCTGGAAAGAGCGGGGGATATACTACTCTCTATAATTGGGATTAATAATGAAATGGAGAGTGAAAGTTGAACTTTTTATGAGTAGTTGGTTTATAGACCTTTTCCGCTTTCTGATCAAATAATTACGAAAAGTGTGTCTAATTCAGGTTTTTTGGAAATAATTTGTGATTTGAGGGTAGATGAACTATTTTAATAAAAGAAATTCTCTAAATTCCTTAGGCAACAAAATAATTCATTAGTTGGTGAAATACTTGATTAATTATGTACTTCTGGCTGCACTAACGGTCGGATTTTACGTGGGTTGGAACATCGGGTCTAATGATGCAGCTAATGCAATGGGAGTTCCTGTAGGAGGGAGAGTGATTTCCTACAGACAAGCTATCACAATAATGATTCTCTTCGTTTTACTAGGAGCAGTTTTGGAAGGGTCGAAGGTTATGGAAACAGTAGGTTCAGGGATTGTAACAAGTCCTGAAGTAGGTAATCCCCTTACAGCGATACCGTGGATAGCCGTTATAGCATTATTTGCAGCTGGCTTCTGGGTTACGTTAGCAACGACTCTTAAACTTCCAGTTTCAACTTCCCAATCTATAGTTGGATCAGTGGTAGGAGCAGGTTTATTGATATCTTTTTTAAATCCGGCGGCGGCTCCTTCGACTTCTGTTAAGTTAGGTGTGCTTGAGGAGATAGGGTTGGCATGGGTTTTAACTCCGGTCGGAGCTGCCATCTTTGCTTATATTATTTACAAGATTGTTGGTCCTGGGTTGAGAAGAATTGGAAGTCCTGCCACTTTGAACAGGGTATTAGGGTTTTTGGTGATTTCTACTGGTGCTTTCGCTGCTTATTCGATAGGGGCGAATAATGTCGGTAATGCTACTGCTATGGTTTATGCTGTTACAGATGGTAGTGCAGAGGCTTTTATATGGACTCCTCAGATGATTGGATTATTTGGAGGAATAGCATTAGCAGTGGGTGCTATTACTTATAGCAAGCGGGTAATGGAAACAGTAGGGACGGAGATAACGCGATTGAGCCCGATAACGGCTTTTGAAGCTCAGATTGGTGCTGCCTTAACGGGTCGGATCTTTACGAAGTTAGGAACACCTGTTTCTACTTCCCAAGCAATCGTGGGTGGGGTGGCAGGAGCAGGGCTAGTTAAGGGCACTGCGGCTGTTAGTGAAAGAAAGTTAGGGAAAATTGCAATAGGTTGGGTTCTGACCCCAACTGTGGCTGCAATTTTAACGTTTGGAATAGGTTGGTTAATATTGGGGTGATGATTGAATGGAAAGATGGCAAATAATTTATCTAATCTTATTGGCGTTTGGTTTTACGTTCGGTTGGCTGACTTTCCCACTTTTAGGTGTGGCACTTATTTGGGTTGGTATCATTGTCTCCGAGATTATAAGATATAGAAAAGAATTGATAGAGTTTGAAATTAAAATCGAGGAAAGCTAGGTCCTAAGAGCATGAACCATAGCAGAGATAATATCCCACGAAGCTTCAGCTGCGTCCGAGATAGCTCCAAATA